>JAISEO010000098.1 GCA_031264075.1 Coriobacteriales bacterium
TAAGGAAGCGATGATTAATGCTTGTATACCAGATTTCGAGTCAGTTTGCCTCAGGTCTGTTTGTGCGCGTGATGCCACTACTTGCGGTAATGGCGTCATGCGTACGGGCAGAGCTGAGACAAACTGGCCGAAAGATGGTGTGCAATGATTAATCATCGCTTCTAGCTCAACTTAATATGAAGCATCCGCTGGGATGGCTGTCTGTCCGGGGTATTTTCCACGCCGCTGGCACCATAGTCATAGGTGTAGCTGATCTCAAAGCTCGTGGGCGGCTGTTGTGACACGAGCGCCCCGCTCCATTCCCGTGTTTCCTTCCGTATCTTCCTGATGCTGGCCTCGGGATCCACATAGGTCGTGTACTCCTCCTCGGTGAGCGTGGGATAGGCCAGCTCCGGTGCCACCGTTGCTCCGGCGGAGTTGAGCGTGGCGACAAAGGAGTTTCTGGTTGCCACCAGATCGGCAAAGCTCGAGATGGGAAAATCGAGGAGGTTCATGGAGCTGGTAAAGTACAGCTCCACTGTTACGCCGGACTCATCCAGGCTCAGATAGATATTCTGGACCTGCGTGGCACCCACCTGGCTTGCCTGGTCGGGGGAGGCATAGCTGATGGTCACCACCTGCGCGATGGCGGAAGCTGTCTCGTCTGTTGCCGCGTCGGCGGGCTCGTCGGTGGGGTTCTCTGCTGGGGTATCCGCTGGATTGTCCGTTTCTGAAGTGGATGTATCGGTATCTGCAACCGTGTCGGTCTTGGTTATGGTGTAGCCTGAGCCCAACTGGGCCACCACCGACTCCGGTGTCTTTCCAAACATCTGAGTCAGCTGAGGCATCGCTATGGTCTGCGTAGTGCCTCGGTCCTGGATTTCGTCCTCGTCCGTAAGGACGATGGTCGGCTGCGTAACGGTGCCGGTGACCTGCGCAATGTTGACATAGTAGTAGAGCGCGGTGCCGGCAGTACCGAGCAGTATCACCAGGAGCAGCACGATGATGACGATGAGAACGCGCTTGATACGTTTTGCCCGGGCGAGCTTCTCCTCAGGGATAGGCGTAAAGTGCGCGGGAAGCGCTGGCTCGTTGGCATCTGTCTGCTCTGTTGTGGGTTCGAGGGAAGCCTCGTCCCGGGCGTTCTCACCCTGGGCGTTCTGGCTGTTGCTAGCCTGCTCACCGGCATCGGATGAGGAGGCGTCGGGGGCATCGGAAGCGGCAGAATCCGGCGCAGGAGCAGCAGCAAGCGGCGCAGTAGCAGCTTCCTGGGCTTCCCCCGCTTCGTTGGCGGGATCGCTGGCAGGACTGTCTTCGTAGTGCTGTTCGTCTTTGCTCACACTTGTCTCCGTTGGTCCTGAGTCTCCGCTGGCAGGTCGGTTGCGCTGGCCCTGGGCTTACGATATGCCTGAGGCATACGAGCGTCAAGCTCTCCCGCTAACTCGTCTGCGCTGACACCCGTGCGCTCCAGCACAACCAGCAGGTGATAGAGGAGGTCGGCCGCTTCATACCGAATATGGTCATGGCTCTGGTCTTTGACCGCCATGACAAGCTCGGTACCCTCCTCGCCAATCTTCTTAAGCAGCTGATCCAGATTGCCCTTGAGCAGTTTGGCCGTGTACGACGTGGCAGGATCGGCAGTGCTGCGCTCATGTATGACGCCGGTAAGCAGCTCAAGTGTGTGGCCAAGATTCCCCGGCTGTACATCGGGCGTTGCCTCACCCATGAGCGTTCTCGCGTCTCCCTGTGTCCGCTGCGGAGCGCACGCCCGCGGGACTTCTGTTGCCTGCTCTCGCTTCTGTCGCTACTCGTTGCCGATACCGCAAGGGCTTCCATTCTCCTACAGGGGCAGCGTTTGGTAAAAACAGCTGCGCCTACCCGTATGACACGCAAAACCGGGGCTGTCTACCTGTACGAGAAGACAGTCCTGGTCGCAGTCATAGTATATCGCTTTAACGCTCTGGTAGTTGCCGCTTGTTGCTCCTTTGTTCCATAGCTCCCTGCGGCTTCTACTCCAAAACCAGGTGGTGGCGGTGCTCCTCGTCAGCTCGAGTGCCTCAGGGTTCATCCACGCCAGCATGAGGACTTCTTTGCTGTCGTACTGCTGGACAATAGCGGGAATAAGCCCCTGGTCGTTATAGACGAGGCTGTCTGGGGCGAAGTCTTCTGTGTGCATGGTGGTTCCTTCCGCTCATAGCTTCTCACGAACCGGGATGCCCTGCGTTGCGAGATAGGCCTTGACCTCCCGGATCCGGAACTCCCCGAAGTGAAACACGCTCGCCGCCAATACGGCATCTGCCTCTCCCTCGAGTATACCCTCGGCAAAGTGCTCCAGCGTGCCCACGCCGCCGCTCGCAATGACGGGGATGTCCACCTCACGAGCTACGGCGCGCGTGAGGGCAATATCAAAGCCGGCCTTTGAACCATCGCGGTCCATGGACGTGAGCAGTATCTCTCCGGCTCCCCTTCTGGCAGCCTCCGCTGCCCAGGCCACCGCGTCCAGGCTGGTCTCCTCGCGTCCGCCGCTCAGGTACACCTGCCAGCTGTCCACACCGGGCTTACGCTGCTTGGCATCGATTGCGCAGATGACCGCCTGGGTGCCAAACAGAGCCGCCATCGTCGTGAGCAGCTCCGGGCTGCGCACAGCCGCGGAGTTGACGGAGATCTTGTCGGCGCCTGCCGCTATCATCGCGCGTACGTCGGTGAGGGCCTTGAATCCGCCGCCAACGGTGTAGGGGATGTGAAGTTCTTCTGACGCTCTGGCTGCCATGGCAACCGTGGTTTTGCGGCCCTCATGCGTGGCGTTGATGTCGAGGAATACCACCTCATCGGCACCCTCGGCGTCGTAGCTGGCCGCCAGCTCCACCGGGTCGCCCGCATCGCGGAGATTGACGAAGTTGACGCCCTTGACCACACGCCCATCCTTGACGTCCAGGCAGGGTATGACACGTTTAGCGAGCATGGTCCTCCCCTTCTTCCTCTTCCGCCACTACCCGCAAGGCCTCCTCTACGGTAAAACTCTGCTCATAGAGCGCTCTTCCCACAATGATGCCCTCCACGACGGAGCTGCCGAGACGCGCGAGCGAGCGGATGTCGTCCAGCGTGGAGATGCCGCCCGAGGCCGTCACGGCAAAGCCGGCAAGGCCGGCAATGCGCCGGTAGGCCTCCGCGTCGATACCGGTCTGCATGCCGTCACGGCTGATGTCGGTATACACCAGGTGAGAAAAGCCCCGCTCCCCAAGCGAGCAGACGAGCTGCCGGGCACCGAGGCCCGAGCCCTCCTGCCAGCCCTCTACCGCGGCCTCGCCGTCTCGGGCGTCCACTCCCGCGGCAATGAGGCTACCGTAGCGCGTAACGGCCTCGCTCGCAAGGGCGCGGTCACGCACGAGGGCGGTGCCCAGCACGATGCGGCTCACGCCGGCCTCGCTCAGGCACCTGATATGCTCGAGGGTGCGCACTCCCCCGCCCGCCTCTATGCTAAGGCCCGTGGCCTCCCTGATAGCGGCGATGGTGTCGAGCTGGCAGGGCACACCGCTGCGCGCGCCCTCCAGGTCCACGACATGCACCCAGGTCGCTCCCGCGGCGGCAAACTCACGGGCCTGCTCCAGCGGGCTTACCCGATACACCGTAACCGCTTCGTAGTTGCCGCGCTTAAGACGCACGACCCTGTTATCGAGGATGTCTATGGCGGGAAGAAGCTTCATCCTGGCACTTCCTTCAGTCGTGTCCGGTCTGTGCGAGCCGCACGAAGTTCTTCATGACGGCGAGGCCCGCATCAGACGACTTCTCCGGGTGGAACTGTACCCCATAGGCCCTGCCTTTGCAGACCGCGGCCGGCATGACACGCGCATGGGTAACGGTGGCCACGACGTCTCTGGGCTCAGCAGGCTCGCAGCCGTAGGAATGGGTGAAGTAGAAGTGCGAGCCGCCGGCTACGCCGTCAAACAGAGGGCTCGTGCCTTGGCGCACCTCGCCTGTGTGGACGTGCGAATACGCGGTCTGCGCTGGAGGGGCTGTGCCGGTGCTGTCCCGCACGTCCGCGACATAGCTCACCTGGTTCCACCCCACATGCGGAACCTTATAGCCTGCGCCCCTGCTGTCGGTACTCGCGATGCGCGTACAGCGGCCGGAGAGGATGCCCAGGCCCTCGGCCCAGCTGCCCTCCGGCATACCCTCGTTGCCGTATTCAAACAGCAGCTGCATGCCCAAACAGATGCCGAGGAAGGGCACGCCCGCGTCCAGGCGCTCTGAGAGTGCCTGCATCTGACCGGTTGCGAGCATGACTTCTGAGGCATCGGCAAAGGAGCCTACTCCCGGCAGCACCAGAGCGTCGGCGCTGCGGATAGCTGCCGCGTCCGCGCTGATGAGCGCATGCGCGCCGGCAAGCTCCAGGCCCTTCTGGACGCTTCGCAGGTTGCCCTTGCTGTAATCGACGACGACGCAGGTCAAGGGCATCAGAGGCTTCCTTTTGTCGAGGGCACGCTCTGGCCTCTCCGCGGGTCGAGGGCCACCGCCTGGGCCAGGGCGCGTGCCACGGCCTTGGCGGCCGCTTCTATGATGTGGTGGGCGTTCTCGCCTGCAAGCTCGCGCACGTGAAGCGTCAGGGCCGCGTTGGACGCCAGGGCAATGAGAAACTCCTTCATGAGCGAGCTGTCAAAACTGCCGATGAACTCAATGGGAAGCTCAACGCTCCAGTGCAGCTGTCCCCTGCCTGAGAGGTCTACCGCCGCCAGGACGAGGGCCTCGTCCATGGGCACCAGGGCCTCGCCAAAACGGGTGATGCCGCGCTTGCTGCCCAGCGCTTCGGCAAGGGCCGTGCCGAGCACTATGCCCACGTCCTCCACCGTGTGATGGGCATCGACCTCCAGATCGCCGATGGCCCTGATGGTGAGGTCAAAGAGGCCGTGGCGGCCCATGGCATTGAGCATGTGGTCAAAGAAGGGTATGCCCGTGCTGATGTCGCAGCTTCCGCTGCCGTCCAGATTGAGCGCCAGCGTAATATCGGTCTCGGTGGTGCGCCTTTCAACGGTGGCGGAGCGGCTGGTCGTATCCATGGGCTTGTTCTCCTTTGTCTGGGCTCAGGGCGATGCGCCGGGTACTCATGCAGGAGTATCCAGAGCTGCGGAAGGCGGGGCGGTGGCCTGGTCTTTGCTGAGGATGGTAGCGAGGGCCTCGAGGAAAGCGTCGTTTTCCTGCGGCGTGCCCATGCTCACCCTCAGGCAGCTGGCGAGGCCCGGCATGAGGCTGAGATCCCGCACGAGTATGCCGTAGCCGTCGTAGAGTCTTTGCCAGACCTCGTGGGCAGCCGGCACGCGAAACAGCAGGAAATTCGCCTCACTCGGTGCCACGAAGAGACCCAGACCGAGCTGCCCGAGGGCCTTCGCGACGCGCTCCCGCTCGGAGTTGCTGTGGGCAATGGCGGCGAGCGTCTCGGCTTCTTCCTCCAGGGCCGCGAGGGCCGCGAGGGCCGCGAGCGTGTCTACAGAATAGGGCTGGCGAACCTTCCGGAGCTCTCCTGCTATCTCCTCGCTCGCCACGAGATACCCGATGCGCAGGCCGGCCAGACCATAGGCCTTGGAGAAGGTGCGCAGCAGGGCCAGATTGGCGTTGTTCCTGAGAAGCGGCGTGGCATCGTAGCTGGGATGGGCAAACTCGACATAGGCCTGATCGATGAGCACGACCGCGTCGGTGGCATCCAAAAGCTCCTGTATAAAACTCAGCGTGAGGCAGTCGCCCGTGGGATTGTTGGGCGAGGTAAGCACGACGAGGTCCGGATTGCTGGCGCTGAGCTGCTGCAGGATGGCCTCCTCATGCACCCGGAAGTCAAGGAGCCCCTCGGGGCTGATGCCGCTTGCGCGGGGCACCTCAAGCAGCGCCGTACGCGTAAGAACGGCGTTGGTGTGGTAGGCCGAGAAGGTCGGCGGTGCGGTGAGCACGGTGCGCCCGGCGCCGCCGTAGGCCAAACAGAGGTTAAAGAGCAGCTCATCGCCGCCGTTCCCGAGTACCACACAGGCGCGGGGCACATCGAGCCTGTGGGCCAGTGCAGTACACAGCTCAAGACCCAGGGGGTCTGGGTAGCGGTACAGCGGCTCTGAGTCCAGCGCGTTTTTGAGGGCCAGCTTTGCCGCCGCCGGCATACCATACGGGTTCTCATTGGCATTAAGACCGATGCGCGCGGACAGATACCGGGGATCATAGGGCTCGAGATCCCGGAGGTGTTCTGCTGCTGCGCGTACGGTGTGCATGTGTATTGTGCTCCTCGCTTCATTCCTCTATTACTTCAAACAGCAAGCGAGAGTGAAACAATCCGAAGGTTGAGAAAAGAACTGGATTGCCGCGTCGCTTCGCTCCTCGCAATGACAAAAAGGTGTTCTGCTGTTGCGCGTACGGTGTGCATGCTGCTCGTGCTCCTCGCGTGGTTACTCGTCCTCGAAGAGCTCAAAGCGGGCGCGCACCGACTTTCCGTGTGCCCAGAGACCTTCTGCCGCCGCAAGGGTGAGGATGGTTTGCTCGTCCTTTTTGAGCGCCGAGAACGAATAGGACACGACGTTGGAAAACTTGATGAAGTCGTCCACGCTGAGTGGGCTGGAGAAGCGCGCGGTACCGCTCGTGGGCAGCGTGTGATTGGGGCCGGCAACGTAGTCGCCCACCGTGGTGGGGCTCCAGGTTCCGATAAAGATGGCGCCGGCGTTGTCAATGAGGCCAAGCAGGTCCAGGGCGTCTGAGCACTGTATCTCCAGATGCTCCGGGGCAATGGCATTAACGGCTCCGACGGCGGTGGAAAGATCGGGTGCCACAAAGATGATGCCGTTGTTTTCGAGTGCCGCGAGCGTCGTTTCCGCACGAGGCGAGTCCTCGACAAAGGCGGCAATCTCGTCAGACACCTCCTCAACAAGATCCGGATCGGTGGTGACGAGATAACAGGCCGCAGACGGGTCGTGCTCCGCCTGCGCCATGAGATCGAGAGCAAGCAGGGCGGGCTCCGCGCTGTCATCGGCAAGGATGGCCAGCTCCGAGGGCCCGGCGAGCAGATCGATGCCCACATCCCCACTCACCGCGCGCTTGGCCGCTGCCACATAGGCATTGCCCGGGCCGACTATCTTGTCTACCGCTGCGATGCTCTCTGTGCCATAGGCCAGCGCCGCAATGGCCTGCGCACCGCCCACGGCGTATACCTCGGTGACACCCGCAATCTGAGCGGCCGTGAGGAGGAGGGGGTCTACCTGGCCTTTGGAATCCGGCGGCGTTACCATGACAATGCGGCGCACCCCGGCTACGCGGGCCGGCAGGGCACACATCAGAACCGTGGAAGGATAGAGCGCCCTCCCGCCGGGAACATAGATGCCCACGCTGTCCAGGGGGCTGACCTTGGTGCCGATAAGTGCCCCGTCGTCGCGGGCGTAGAGCAGGCCGTCGCGCCGCTGCCGCTCGTGGAAGTCGAAGATACTCTGGCCGGACTCATGGAGGGCCTTGACGACATCTTGATTGGCCCGCTTCTGAGCGGTCTGCATCTCCTGCTCGGACACGGCGAGTTCTTTGAGCGCAGCGCCGTCAAACTCCTGCGTGTAATCAAACAGGGCCTGGTCGCCCCGCTCGCGTACGGTTTGGATGATCTCGCTTACCGCTGAGACGATCTGTGGCTCAAAGACCACCCCGCGCCTGATGAGGTCTGCGGCGGGCTTCTCGCCCTGTTCCAGTGTTACTACTCGCATGCTCACTTCTTTCTTTTTGGAGGGAGTGCCATTGTAACCTATCTCACCAGTGTGGCGAGGCTCCGGGCGAGTGCGCGTATGCGTGGGTCGGTGCGCACGCTGGCCGTATTGCCCACAAAGCGAGCCGTGGATGCCAGCACCTCGTCCACCACGACAAGGCGATTCTCCCTGAGCGTGGCCCCGGTGGCGGTGATGTCTACGATGCGCTCGGCCAGGCCGGAAAGCGGGGCCAGCTCGACGTTGCCGTGAAGCTTTACTATCTCCACCTGCACACCGATGCGGTCATAATAGTCCTGCGTGATGGCGGGATACTTGGTGGCAACCCGCATGACTCCGCGCCGCTGATAGCTGTGTTCGGCTCTCTGGCGGGCGTCCTCTGGCTCGGCCACTACAAAGCGGCAGGCGCCAAACCTGAGATCAACGAGCTCCACCAGCTCCAGGCCCTGCTCCGCGAGCGAATCGTAGCCGCACAGAGCACAGTCCACACCACCCAGCGAGGTAAACACGGGCACGTCGGTAGGCCGGACGATAAAGAACTGATAGCCCTCTGTCGCTATCATCAGCTGGCGACCAGGCTTCTCCAGACCGGCGGTATCAAGGCCGGCCCGGGCGAGCAGCTTGACCGAATCGGCATAGAGCGAGCCCTTGGGAAGAGCAATTTTCAGGGGAGGCTGAGACGGTGTTTCGCGGGGTGTTTCAAGCGGCAATTCAAGCTGAGTTTCATCCGGGGCCACGGGAGAAGTCGCAGGCGTGGCCCGGAGTGGGACCTCAAGCGGAGATGCATCCGGAGCCTGGGGCGGCCTTGTGTCCGACATTATCGCTCCCCCTCTCTTGTGCCCAGCATGACGGCCTGACCCTGTGCCCTGAGTCGAGCGGCCTCGATAAAGGCGGCGGCGGGATTATCATCGTCCAAGGGCACGAGCCTGAGTTCATTTTGCGCGGCTGCCGGCCCGGGGGCATCCCTGTTGAGGAGGGCGTCCTCGTTGAGGAGGGCCTGCATGATGGTTTCCAGACCCAGGGCAAAGCCTGCCGCCGGGGCACTGATACCAAAGCCCTCCAGCATCCGGTCGTAGCGGCCACCGTTGCCGAGTGCCTTGCCGAGACCGGGAGCATAGGCCTCAAACACCAGGCCGGTGTAATAGTCATACGCACTCACCACAGAAAAGTCCACGGTCACCCGCTCAGCGAGGCCACAGGCCTGGATGATGGCCCAGGTGGCGCGGAGCTGCTCAAGGCCGTCGCGGATGCCAAGCGGAGCCACCAGCCTGTCCACTCGGTCGAGGGCCTCGGACTTGCCATTGATGAGCGGGAGCGCGCGCAGGACCTCCGCGTAACGCGACGGAAGGCCCGGCGCAGAGGAAAGCTGGTTGATGGCAACAAGGTTGCCGGCATGAAACGCCCTGAGCATCGCCCTGCTCCAGTCGCGGTCCACCGCGCCGCTGGCCTCACAGAGCGCCAGAAGCTCCCTCAACACGCCCACGGTGCCAAGCGCAAGAGTAAAATTGGTGAGCCCGGCCGCCCCCAGCACCTCTGCCGCAAGCAGCACCACCTCGGCGTCGGCCTCAGCGCCGGACAGACCGATGGCTTCTATGCCAATCTGGGTGAACTGCCTGGAGAGCGCCTTGAGGCCCTCCTCCTCGCGATAGACGCGCTCGACATAGCGCAGACGGAGCGGCATGTCCTCGCGGCTCAGGCGTGAGGCAGTCATCCGCGCTACCTGCAGGGTTACGTCCGGGCGCAGGACCAGGAGTTCGTTGTCGGTATCGAAGAGCCTGAAGGGGGTGGAGCTCAGCTCGCCGCCCTGCTCCAGCACCTCCAGCACCTCCAGCGTGGGGGTCTCGATCGGCGCATAGCCCCAGAGCGAAAGCGTCGTGCGCGTAGCGGAGACAATCGCCTCACGCCAACGCGCCTCACCCGGCAGTACGTCCTTGAATCCTCGTGGCGTTATGGGTAGCAAAACTGATTTCCTTTCCAGCGGCAGGTAATTCGGCTTTCTTTCCTGTGGCAGGTACCGAGAGCAAAACCGACTTTCTTTCCTGGAAAACCGGCTTTCTTTCCTCTGGCTCTTCTGCGAAACGCAGATGAGCAGTGTTAAGGTGAGCAGCATACGATTGCGATACTATATCACACTACTGTGATGGAGTGCAACCCGCAAAAGAAAGCGGCGTATCTGTCCCTGGATTACACCTTAGCGTAAGAGCTTACCAATTGATTGGCATGGTATCTTGGGCGATGCCGCCGCTTTCTGTTACCTCTGTTATACGCTCCTCTACGCCCTAAGTCAAGTAACGTTTTGGCCAGCTGTCGGGCAAGGCAAGGTTCACACCCACCGTTATTCAGAGAGGGCCTGAACACAGGGCACGGGCTGTTTTTCTCCCGTTAGTGGGTATCTGCGCCAGGTTTTTGGTATAGTGATGGCACTACTGCTTCTGCTCGCTTGCTGCGCTCAGCTCAAAGAAAGACACAGATGACTCGACCATACGATGTTTTGATAGCAGGCAGCGGCCTGTTTGGTGCGATACTCGCGTATGAGGCTCGCCAGAGGGGCCGCTCGGTTCTCGTCGTGGAACGACGCAACCACATCGGAGGCAATTGCTTTACCGAGGAGTGCTCCGGCATCCAGGTCCACCGCTATGGCGCCCACATATTCAGGACGAGTTCCCAGCGGATCTGGCGCTACCTTCACCAGTTCTGCGAGTGCAACAACTTTATCAACGCGCCCCTGGCCAATTATAAGGGGAGCCTGTACAACCTGCCCTTTAACATGAACACCTTTCATGCGCTGTGGGGCGTCAACACGCCTGAGCAGGCACGAGAGAAACTGGAGGAACAGCGGGTGGCGTGCTCCGCCCCTCGCAACCTCAAGGAGCACATCCTCGACCTTGTGGGCGTGGATATGTACGAGAAGCTCGTCAAGGGCTATACCGAGAAGCAATGGGGCAGGCCGTGCGAGGAACTACCGGCTTCTCTCATGCGGCGAATCCCCCTGCGCTTTACCTTTGACAACAACTACTTTAACGATGCCTATCAGGGCATACCGCTGGGTGGCTATACCCGCATCTTTGAACAGCTGCTTGAGGGGGTAGAGCTGCGTTTGGGGGTTGACTACCTGAAGCACCGGGAGGAACTCCGGGAGGCTGCCGAGCTTGTCGTGTTTACCGGTACCATCGATTCCTATTATGACTACTGCTTTGGGCCGCTTGAATACCGCAGCCTGCGCTTTGAGCATGAGACGCTCGCCACCGAGAACTATCAGGGTGTGGCGGTGATGAACTTTACCGACTCCGAGACACCCTATACCCGCGTCATCGAGCACAGGCACTTTGAGCCCCAGGCCGCTGCCGCCACGGCTCAGACCGTCATCTCGCACGAGTATCCTTCGGCCTGGACACCGGGCGCGGAGCCCTATTACCCCATGGAGGACGAGAAAAACAGGCAGCGCTATCATCGCTACGCACAGCTGGCAGCCCAGGAGAAAGGGCTCAGGTTTGGTGGACGGCTGGGAGAATATCGATATTATGACATGCAGGACACGATACTCTCGGCACTCGAAAAGGTGGAGCAGTGGCTGGTATAGATGACTGTTGTGGTATGCGATACGATGTCTTGCCAGAGAAACTTTGCTGAAGGAAGGCTTATGGGTCGTAAAATCAGTGTCATCATGCCGGTGTATAACGGAGAGCAGTTTCTGGAGGAAAGCCTCGAGAGTTATTTTTCGCAGACGATTGCTTCGGAATGCGAGCTCATCTTTGTCGACGATGGTTCGACCGATGCTACGAGGGAGATACTGGACGCCTGCACCGAGCGCTTTAATGGGTATGTCCGGGTGTTTTCGCAGACGAATCAGGGGTCAGGCAAGGCGCGCAATCTGGGCATCGAAGCCGCCGTGGGTGAATATATCGCTTTTCTTGATGCCGATGACCTGTACCCGAACGAGCAGACGCTCGAGGCTCTGTACCGGGCTGCAAAGGAGCATGAGGCGCAGATAGCAGGGGGCTCGCTCATCATGTTTGACTCAACAAGCGAGTACTGCGATTATGCGGCTACCGTGGGTTTTGAGGGCCACACCTTCTCCGAATCCAAGATGATGGACTACGTGGATTATCAATTTGACTATGGGTATCTCCGTTTTATATATGAGAGAGCGCTGCTGCGAGACTGGGGCATCGTATTTCCCGATTATCTTCGTTATCAGGATCCGCCCTTCTTTGTGCGAGCCATGCTTGCCGCCGGGAGGTTTTTTGCCCTGGAGGAACCAAGCTACAAGTATCGGGTGTCGGCGAAAGCTGTTTCGTGGGATACGCGCCGTGCTCTCGACATGATACGCGGCATAACAGAGGTGGCGGTTCTGGCCGCTGAAAACAATCTCGAAACGCTGCTCAGCTACGATCTCATGCGCCTGAATGTGGATAACCGCAGGGTGTTTTTTCAGTTGATTCTTGAAGAAGGAAACCTCGAAGTGCTCGCAGCCCTGTTTGCTGCCAAAAACACGGTAGTGCAAACAAAAAGCAGGCTTGACCTTGAGTCTCTGCTCAAAGCAACGCCATCTATCCTGGATGACCTCCAGCTTGCGTTAACCCAGGCCCGCACGTATCGTCAGGCTATCGAACTCAGCAACTCACTCACCGAGGAACTGGCGCACAAGACAGACGAATACCGCCAGCTTCAAGCCTACAACGAAACTATCCTGTCATCGACTGCGTGGAAAGTGGGCAGAAACGTCACCTGGCTGCCGCGCACTCTCAAGAAACAACTGCAGGGAGAGGCTCCCCCATCAGGCCCGTTGGATGAGGAAGAAGCCGCTTTCCTGCCCTGACGGGCGTGCCCTGGCACGTCATCCGGTCAGCCGTTCTTTCAGTGCTCTGGCACCTTGGGTTTTAACGAGCTTTTTGCCCAGGGAGGTTCTGGCGATTCTCCGGGCCGCCGCGCGCATTGCCCTTTTTGCCGTGCGTTTGTGCGCTCCCTTTTCAAGCGAGACAAAGCGCTGGGCCTTTTGGGGATCAAACCCGCTCCGCCGTGCGTCTTTGACCGCCCCATAACGGGCACCGCAGGCCCGATACAGCTCCGGCGCGTTTTCCTTCAAAAAATGGTCAAACTCCTGTGCGCGGGCGCAGCCCCGTGTTTTGTCTGGGTCCCACAGGAGGCTGAGCAGGTAATGACTCCTGAGCAGGTGCCGCACGAACAGACTCCGCATGTACCGGGCCTGACCCTCAGGCATCGTGGGCAGCATCTCCTCATAATAGGCCACCATGCGTCGGATAACGCGGTCATGATGATCGTAGCGTTTGATGAACAGCTCGGGGTTGATGCTTTGCTCGGCATTGCCCACCGCGTAGCGATACAGATATTCAGGGGTGAACATCACGGTTTTTACAAAGGGGATGGGCAGCAGGATATACTCAACGTCAACGTAGTAACTCTGCTCCTGAAGCCTGACGTGCGCCTGTCTGAGCAGCTCGGTTTTAATCATGCTGCTTGCCATCGTAAAATACTCCATGGTAAAGTCCTCGTCGCCAAAGTCAAACACGTGATAGTTTGCCACGTCGCTTATCTTTGTCCAGTGAACCGTATGGCCATCGTCAAGGTACACCTGATGGTAGTTTGTTGAGACAAGATCCGCGTCGAAGTCCTGCTCCAGGATCGTCTCCATCAGCTTTGCGAGGTTGATGCTATCAAGCCAGTCGTCGCTGTCCACCACGCGAAAATACCGGCCCTCGGCGCAGGCAAGCGCGGTGTTGATGGTTGATCCATGCCCACCGTTTTGTTTGTCGATACACCGCACGATGCCGGGATACTGCTGCTGATAGGCCCAGGCTATGGTGTGGGTGGCATCGGAGGAACCGTCGTTGACGACGATGATGTCGAGGAGCTGAGCCAGCTTGCAGGAAACAAGCGAGAACAGGCAGCGATCAAGATAGACCTCAGCATTATAGGCGGGCACACAGATGCTCAGGAACTTCTCAGCGTCTGCATCCGCGTGGACAACGGGCCAGGAGTCGCGGGTAAACGGGGCGTCAGCGTAACCTGTTGACTGCTCAATAATGCGGTCAAAGTCCGCCGCAACCCTTACAGCATCATAGCCACTGCGATACTCCCGGTTAACGGAGGGGTGCAGCGTGCCCTGTGCAATATGAGAGAAGGCCTCTGCAATCCCTTCAATGTCTTCTGGGTCAAAACACAGGCCGCCGGCGTTTCGGACAATCTCATCAGCCGGAGAGTAGCGTCCGGTCAGCGCGAGGATGGGAGTGTCGGTTCCCATGTAATCGGCCAGTTTTCCCGCGAAGAATATCGATTTGCCGGCACAGTCCAGAAAGCCGAACTTTGCGTCAACATGCAGTAACCAATCCGACTCTTCCATGAGCGCGAGACTTGTTTGATACGCAACGCTGGGCTCGATGCTGATATGGTCGTACAGATAAAAATTGTAGACGAGCGTGCGCACCTGCTCGGTAACGTTGCCGATAAAGCGTATGCGTAGTCTGCTGAGTGCTCTGCTGTCACGGCGCTGCAGCACATCGAGGGCGCGCACGAACGGTTCCAGCGAACGCACGGTATCCGAATGTCCGAGAAAGGTCAGCATCACAGGGTCCTGGGAAGAAGGGGTATCCGCTGTGGAGCGTACGGGATACAGCGAGCGATCAAAGGTATGAGGCAGAGAGAACACACGGCTTCGCCGCCTGCTCCCGAGCACATAGCTCTTTAAGCTGTCGCAGGGAAAGATGATGCTGTCCGCGCCGTGGATTATCTCGTCCTCAAGCTCCTTGAGCTCACACATCAGTCCGATGCCCTCAGCAGGGTTGTTTTTCCAGGCTTTGCAGCCAGCTGTCAACGCCACTTGAAAGTCTGCCTTTTCCTGTTCACTCAATTCCTCTGATTCGATTACCCAGCTTTTTATATGGTAGGGCGACTTTGCTATGGGGTCGGCAAGGGAGGCAATCCAGGGTATATCGGGATATGCTGCCTTGATGCGCAGCGCACAGAGTACGCTTTCGGGCGGCATGGATCGGGTCATGATGGCGTCGTATGGCTCCTGCGCGTGGCGCTCGCAGAAAATCCGCACCGCTTCTTCTATCCAGACAGCAAAATCATCGGTGTCCACAGAAAGCAGCGTGATATTCTCGGCGTCAAGCGGCAGCGTCTGCCCATAACTCCACCGGGAACTTGCTGATGAACAGACATCGTAGAGATGCCGGGAGTTCCTGAGCAGCTTATAGGAGACGATTCCCTCCGATGACGTAGAAGGCGGAAAAAACCAGCTTGCGACAAATATCCTCATTGCTCCCTTTCTGTGCGTTTTGCTTCAGCAGACTCAGTAGACTACCATACCCTCAGAAGCTCTGCACGCCATCGCTGCGGCGCCACACCACAGTCACAGCTTCTGCAGGAGAGACACGATGCGTTCAGAGGCGTGTCCGTCTCCATATGGATTAATGGCCTGGCTCATGGCCTGGTATCGCTCCGTGTTGTTGAGCAGCTCCTCAACCGTGTTGACTATGGCTTCTGTCTCTACCCCGGCAACCACAACCGTGCCTGCCGCCACCGCTTCGGGCCGCTCGGTTTCGGTGCGCAGGACGATGACGGGCTTTCCCAGATGCGGAGCCTCCTCCTGCAGGCCGCCCGAATCGGTCAGAACAAGATACGACCTGCTCAGAGCGTTGTGCATGTCCTCAACATCAATGGGGTCTATGAGCAGGACCTGGCACTGGTTTTCCAACAGGGCAAAGACGGTATCCCTCACAGCCGGATTAAGGTGAACAGGATAGATGAAGCTGAGCTCCGGATGGCGCTCGCACAAAACTCGGACGGCGTGGCAGATGTTTTCCAGGGGACGTCCGAGGTTTTCGCGGCGGTGAGCCGTCATCAGTATGGTGCGCTGGGAGAAGCTATGCGCCCTGAGCACCGGGTTATGAAAGAGGTAATTCCAGCTGAGGGTATACCGAAACGCATCAATGACGGTGTTGCCGGTGACGTAGACCTGTGTGGCGATACCCTCCTGCCGTAAGGCCTCTCGGTTGCCCTCGGTTGGCGCAAAATGACAGGTGGCAAGCGCAGAGATAATCTTGCGGTTCATTTCTTCCGGAAAGGGCGAATACCGGTTATAGGTGCGCAGGCCCGCTTCGACGTGCGCCACGGGAATCTGCGCATAGAATGCCGCCAGGGCCGCTGACATGCTGGTAGTGGTATCGCCGTGAACCAGCACAACATCGGGAGCACTGCGTTGCAACACGCCTTCCATTCCGTTAAGCACCGCGGTGGTGATGGACGCAAGGGTTTGGCGAGGCTGCATGATGTCCAAATCGTAATCGGGAGAAACCTGGAAAATCTCCAGGACCTGATCAAGCATGGATCGATGCTGGGCAGTAACACACACCTGGCAGTTGATGTCTTCAGCCTTTGACAAAGCGAGCACCAAAGGACACATCTTTATCGCCTCGGGCCGTGTTCCAAAAACGACCAAAACCTTCATCAGGAACCTTTCTTCGCGCAGGATACCGTACGGGAAAGCATCAGTATACCCAAAGATTGGCCCTCCCCTTGCGGAGAGCCTCCCCCCTGCACGCCTTGCACCTACCTGAGTCTCAGGGCAAAAACGTCGCTCGGAGGCAGCACTCAGTAATGCACTACCACCAAATCTCCCGCGGAGATGGAGTTGTAGAGGGTCCGGGCTGCTTCATAGGGCATGTTTATGCAGCCGTGGGAGCCGTTGGTCAGGTGGCGGGTGCCGCCAAACTCAGGCTGCCAGGGAGCATCATGAAAGCCTATGCCGTCGTTGAACGGCATCCAGAAGCTCACGGGTTCCCGGTAGCCCGGGCCCACGAGCACGGTGGGGCCGGTCTTGTACGCCAGGCGGAAGGTGCCCGGAGGCGTAGCCATGGAAGGCGCACCACTCACTATGTCGGTTTCCAATATCAGGACGCTGTCCTTGACAAAAATCATCCGTTGCGTGGTGAGGTTGACATCGGCAAAGGTACCCGAATACTGGGGAGGCGGCGTGTAGGTCGTGGCCGTGAACATGAACTTCTGCGCCCCGTTGCCGCGAGCCGCCGTCCGGGAGACACACACCTGGTCGCCGCTTGAGCTGCCGCCCGCCGCCGCGCTGAGGTAGGAGCCGCTTTGCGACTGGAGATAGAACCAGCCGTCCCCGGTGGGCACCAGCTTCCAGCGTTGCGCGGCGGTGCCGTTGTCGTCCCACTGCCAGACCCTGGCTCCCTCTGCAAGCGAACCCTGTGCTATGTCGAGGACCTTCTCGGACGCGGCGTTTGCCACGGTGTAAAAGCCATCCGGATTAAGGGTGAGATCCCACTTCTGGGCGCCGGTGTCATTGTTGGCATACAGTTGCACGTAGGCACCACGGTCGTGGCTTCCCGCTGCGACATCCAGGGCCAGCCCCGTGGCAGAGCTGAGGATATAACAGCCCGGCTCCATCGCATGAACGGACGCAACGCGGAATATCTGGGCAGCGTCGTTGCCGGCTTGTGCGGTGAGGATTCTGCCGTCAGCAACCGTCATGACCTCTGGCTTTGCGCGGTTGGTGAGCACGACGCCTCCGGGTACCTGCTCCACAGCCCACTGCTGGGCGGCAGAAGGTCCCGTAGCAGGTGCAGGCCTCTGGAAGACATTCGAGCCCTCCTGTGTCAGATACAGCCCCGAGGCGAGCGAACGAAAGCTGTAGGAGCTGCTGCCCACCATGCTCACCTCATACTTCTGCGCAACCGTGCCATTGGAGCGATGTGCCTGGGCCCTGGCACCCGAATCGCGGGACGCTCCGGCAATATCCACGCGTAGCGAGGTGTCTGCATAGGGCGTAATGCTCACGATGCCCTGGGTAGGTATCTGAGGCGCTGCCGGCGTGAGCTGGAAACTCTGCCCGGCAGCCTGCGCATTGGGATAGTACTGTTGCAGGGGAGTCCTCGCCACGCTTTGCGCACCGACTACGTCCAGGGCAAGGCCGGATACCTGCGAGATAAGCTGTACGCTGCCATTGGCGTTTTGGCGGATAGCCCATCTCTGGGCCGGGGTGCCGTTGGATCGGTACTGTTGTATGGCGGCGGTGGCCATAAGGCTTCCCCCCGCAACGTCCAGGGCAAGGCCCGAGACCATTGAGCGGATGAGGTAGAAGCCGTCTGCCTGCATACGGATGTCAAACATCTGGGCACGGGTGCCGTTTGGCGTATAGAGCTGCAAGCGCTCCCCTGAGGCATCCGAAGCCCCGGGTATGTCGAGTGCCAGGGCGCCCGGTAATGCCGAGCTGATGGTGTAGACGCCATCGACTACGGTTCTCTCCGATGCCACCTGGGGTACAGCGGGCATGAAGGAGAAGCTTTGCGCCGCGGTGTTGTTGGCGCGGTATATCTGGATGTTTGCGCCATGGGCGTCGGCGCCACTGCTCACATCCAGAACAAACTCAGGGTTCAGGGCGCTTACGAGGGTATAGCTGCCGTCCCCGTTGCTGTTGATGGCCCACTTCTGCGCGTCGGTGCCGTTTTGTGTGTATTGCCAGACATTGGTGCCCGACTGCGCCAGGCCCCCGGCCACATCCAGGGCGAGGTTTGACTTCTCATTTACCAGCACGTAAGAGCCGTCTTCAATGCGAAGCTCAAAGCGCTGGGCGGGAGTCTTGTTGGCACCCCACAGTTGTATGTTGGCGCCGCCTGCCACCGAGCCTCCCGCTACATCAAGCACACGGGTATGGGAGACGGCAGGCCGGAGATAGTAGCTGCCCGGGCTCACGGGGTGCTCCTCAGACAGGGTAGCGGCCAAGGCTGGTGCGGCTTCCTCTGCTCCTGCCGCCGTATCTGTCTCCTCTGTGCTGTCCGGCTCCTCTGTGGCATCTGCCTCTTCTGTACTGTCTGTTTCTTCAGTGGAGTCTACCACGCTGGCGCTCGCCACACTGGGCTTTGGATCAAACGGGCCCGTGTCAGATGGGTCCTGCGCAGGCTCTACGACGCCAGGAGCTGCTGTCGGGCTGCCAAAGGCTACCGCGGGCACAGATAGACCCAACATCCCCAGCGCAAGCAGGCAGGAGAGCAGGGCAGCTAGTGTTTTTTGCATCATGAGCTTCCTTTCAACGGAGCTTTGGCAGCGGCTCGTCGGGCACCGTTGGCTAAAGGGGAGGCGCTACGAAAGGTTCTGCGACTCCACCAGATACCTGGCACCGTAGAGCTCACGCAGTTTTGGCTTTTCTATCTTGCCGGTGGCATTGCGGGGCACAGGGGCAAATATCAGGGTGCGGGGCCGTTTGTAACGCGGCAGCTCCGAGCAGAAGTCCCTGACCTGCTCCTCGCTGAGGCTGTGCCCGTCCTCCACCTGAATGATGGCAGCAGCCACCTCACCCAGGCGCTGGTCCGGCAGACCGATTACCGCCACGTCCTTGATGTCCGGATGGCCATGCAGGAAATCCTCAATCTGCACGGGATAGATATTCTCGCCGCCCGAGATGATGACATCCTTCTTGCGGTCTACGAGGTAGATGAAGCCGTCCTCGTCCTGCTGCGCCATGTCGCCCGTAAACAGCCAACCGTCTTTGAGCGCCGTCGCCGTTGCCTCGGGGTCGCGGAAGTATTTGAGCATGAGGCCGTCGCCGTGTACACACAGCTCACCCACACTCCCCTGCTCAACTTCTACGCCGTTTTCATCCACAATCCTGGCCTTCCAGCCAAAGCCGGGGATGCCGATGGCACCCACCTTGGCCACGTTCTCCACGCCCAAATGCACGCAGCCCGGACCGATTGATTCTGAGAGACCGTAGTTGGTGTCATATTGATGCAGCGGAAAATACTCAAGCCAGCGCGTCACGAGGCTCCGCGGCACGGGTTGGGCTCCGATGTGCATGAGCCGCCACTGCTCAAGGTCGTAGTCAGCGATGTTGAGCTCGCCGCTGTCCAGGCAGCTCAGTATGTCCTGCGCCCAGGGCACGAGCAGCCAGACGAGCGTGCAGCGCTCGCTTGAGACGGCATCAAATACGTAGCGAGGCTCGGTTCCCTTGAGCAATACGCCCTTGCCGCCAACCAGAAATGAGCCCATCCAGTGCATCTTGGCGCCGGTGTGATAGAGCGGCGGAATGCAGAGAAAGACGTCGTCGTGTGTCTGTCCGTGATGGGCCTGCTCGGTGAGACAGGCATGCATCAGCGCCCGGTGCGCGTGGAGTATCGCCTTGGGAAAGCCCGTTGTGCCGGAGGAGAAATAGATGGCCGCCAGGTCGTCGTCGGTAAGCTCAACGTCCTTGAACTGCGACGAGCAGTCTGCGGTAAGCTCGTGATAGTCCTCGGCAAAGCTGGGGCTCGTGCCCGAGCCGCAGTAGATGAGCAGCCTGCCTTCGCCTATCTCGGGAGCAATCTCCTCCACGCGGCCTATGAACTCCGGGCCAAAGATGAGCACATCCACCTCCGCCAATTCGACACAGTATTGAATCTCGTCGGCGGTATACCTGAAGTTCAACGGCACGGCCAGAGCGCCCGTCTTGAGAACGCCAAAGTAGATGGGCAGCCATTCCAGCCCGTTCATGAGGAGAATGCCGACCTTGTCGCCCTTGGCAACCCCGCGGCTGGTAAGCATGTTGGCCACGCGATTGGCCTTTTCGCAGAAGATATTCCAGGTTATGTCGCGACGGTAATAGCCGGTGCTCTCCGGCTCGATGAGTTCATATTCCTTCCACGTAACGCGCCTGACTGCCTCGCGGCCCGGGTTGATCTCGACCAGGGCCACCTCGTCGCCGTAAAGACGGCAGTTCTCCGCGAGTATATGTGTGATAGGCATCAGGAATGAAACCTCATGGAGAAGGTGCCGATCTGCACGAGGATGCCGTCGGTAAGCTCGGCCTGGTCGCTTATCTTGCCGTCGATCCAGGTGCCATTGAGTGAGCCGAGGTCTTTGAGCATAAGCATGTTGCCTTCCTTTTCGATGATGGCATGGCGGCGCGAGACCGTCATATTATTGAGGAAGAGGTCGCATTCCGGATCGCGTCCGATAACCACCGGCAGGGGTTCGAGGTCAAAGACCTGGTTCTGCAGCGAGCCCTTGGTCACGGTGAGCGTTGGCTTGCCGCGGTACACCGCACCGGTGCTGGGAATGCCGCCGGTGCCGGGTGAGGGTATCTCCTGCGTAATGCCAACCAGCATAAAGCCGCAGCACGAGCACTTGTTGCTCCCGGGCCGCACGGGTTGACTACATACAGGGCAGGTCAGTTCTGTATCCACGTTCCTCACATTGCTTTCTCAGGGAATGCCTTTCCACCTTTTCCTAATCATAGCAGAACATGCCGGAGAATCACGGGCCGGGAGCAAGAAATGTGGTTTCTGTTAGTTGTATAATGAGTTATGGCAGTGTCCGCCAGAATGTTTTAAGCTTGCTTTCAGTTGCGGGGGTTACACTACGCGGACGCTCTGAGAGCGTCGATACCTACCAGCAGGTGCGAGGAGTGCCATGTATATCTTGATAGTGGAGGACCAGCAACGGCTCGCCGCAGCGCTTAAGGCAATTTGCGAGGAGGACGGCTATCGGGTTGATCTGGCCTTTGATGGGCAAGAGGGCCTCGATTATGCCTCTCTGGCTGAGTATGACGCCCTGGTCCTGGACATCATGCTGCCCAAACTGAACGGTTTTGAGGTGATTGCAGAGCTGCGCAAACGGCAGAACAATGTGCCGGTTATCATGCTCACGGCCCGGAGCGCCATGGGCGATAAGATACGGGGACTTGACCTGGGCGCGGACGACTACCTCACCAAGCCCTTTAATCCGGCGGAATTGCTGGCTCGGCTCAGGGCCCTGACCCGCAGGCAGGGCACGGTCATCCTCGATACCATCCGTCTTGGCAACACCGTCCTCAACCTTGAAACTGCGGATATATCGGTGGAAACATCGGCAGAGGCGGGTCAAGACGAAGAATACGACGAGGGAGAGGGCGACAGGCTCGAAGAAGGCAGGCAGGGCGCGCCCGAAGGTGAGAAGGCTGCCTCCTCCGCGCGGGACACCGAAGCGGCAGCCGTGCATCTCTCGCAGCGCGAACGCGATGTGCTCAAACTGTTTCTGGGCGTACCGGGCAAGACCTTCTCCAAGACGGATATACTGCAAAGGGTCTGGGGCCCGGAAAGCGATGCCGAAGAGAACAGCGTGGAGGTCTATGTGTCTTTTCTGCGCAAGAAGCTCGCTCACATCGGCTCCAACCTCAGCATTCTCACCATCCGTTCACTTGGCTACCGCATAGAGGTGGGCGATGCCTGAGCTGGCGCGGTTACGGCACCGCTTCATACTGATTTTGATGGGATCGGTGAGCCTGGTGCTCACCGTTGTGCTTATTGCGAGCATTGTCACGGGGTTTTCCTCGCAGTACGGCCGCATTCAGAGTTCTCTTGACGCCGCCATGGCGGTAGAGGGAGACAGGGAGTTGCGTCCCTTTATCGGCGGCTTTGGTGGCCCGGACCTTTCCGGCCCTCTTGCCGGAGGAAGCGTACAGGGGGGCAGAGGGGGCGATCCTTCCCAAACAGTAACGGATACGGTTCCCATGTACGTGGTGGATATCGCGAGCAACACCGGCAAGATAAGCTATTACGGCAGCGCGGCGGAGATGGACGAGGACACGCTTGTGGAGGCGCTCTCGCGCATCGACGTGGAGACGGACTCGGATTCTCGGGGGGCGTATCTGGACCTCGGGCTTTTCTATTCGGTGCAGGACCTGCCCCATGGCGAGTTGCGCATTGCCTTTGCCGACGCCTCGCAGCTCTACAACACCACCCTCAGCCAGAGCCTGATAGCGCTGCTTATATGGGTTCTGGCGATGGTGGCGTTTTATTGCCTGGGCCGGGTGCTCAGTCGCATGGCGCTGAGGCCGGTGGAACAGGCGTGGAGCAAGCAGCACCAGTTTATCGCCGATGCCTCGCACGAGCTCAAGACGCCGCTCACGATCGTTCTGGCCAACAACAATATCGTCATGGCGCATCCAGAGAAAACGATGGCCGAGCAGCAGCAGTGGCTGGAGAGCACGGAAGAGGAAACCACCCGCATGAACAGCCTGGTCACCGACCTCCTCATGCTGGCGCAGGTCGAGGATGCTGCGGGAGCCTCTGAGGCTTCCGTTGATCTCAGCACCCTCGTTAAGCGTTCCCTGCTCCAGTTCGATGCCGTGTTCTTTGAGCGAGGCCTCGCCTCTGAGGCGGAGATTGAGGAAGGCCTGCATACCAGAGGCAACCAGGAACACCTGCGGCGACTCATTGACATCCTCCTGGACAACGCCTCAAAGTATGGCAACACGGGAGGCACGGTAGCGGTGCGTTTGGCTCATAGCGCGCACAAGCCTCACTCCGCGATCCTTACGGTGAGCAACAGCGGGGCCGTTATCCCACCCGAGAAGATCTCCCGGGTCTTCGAGCGATTCTACCGCGTGGATGAGGCACACAGCACCGCCGTAGAGGGCAGCGGGCTCGGCCTTGCCCTCGCGCAGGAAATCGTGTGGGAACACGAGGGCAGCATCAGCGTTACCAGCGTGCCGCTGGATGCCGCCGTGCCGCCTGAAGATTCCGCGAAGTGGGAGGGCGCTCCTCAGCAGGAAGACTCTGCGCCAGACAAGCGCTCCGACGGGGAGCAGCTCGCGCAGACCACCTTCGTGGTAACGCTGCCGTTGTCCAGCCCTGACTTGTAATCAGTCTGGTTACGCATACGGCCCCAGGGGAGGCGGTAGTGCTAGCGTTACTTCCTGCGCGTAAATCCGCGCGTGACAATCCTCTCGAAAGCTGTGTGCATGCTGAGACTCGCTCGTTTTATCAGACCTTTTCTGGGAGCCATTGCGGTGGCCGTGGTATTGCTTTTTGTTCAGGCGCTGTGCGATCTCAATCTCCCCAACCTGATGAGCAATATCGTCAATGTGGGCATACAACAGGGCGGTGTGGAGGATCGCTCACCGGTGGCCATCTCTTCCGAGGGCTATGAGCTTGTTCAGGCTTTCATGGACTCCAGCCAGAAGGCACAGATGGATGAGCATTACGAGCGCGTCCTGCCCGGCGATATCGCGCCAGACGGCCGCCCCTGGAGCGAGCAGTACCCCGACGCTTCGGCCGATGGCTTCTCTGTGCTGAGGGAGGGCATTACTGCCGAGAGCCGTGCGGAACTTGATTCCGCCTTTGGCGAGGCTACGTGGACCATGATAAAGGTCTTGCAGGAGTTTGCCGCACACGGCACGGAAAACCTCGGCATCACACTTCCGCCGGGCTCAGACGCGGGAGCAGGCGACACTGCGCTTCTCTCGACCTTCGCTGCCTCTCGGGAGGGTACTGAGGACACGGAGAGCGGCGATGCCGCGACGGCAGACCTGCAGAACATCGACTTCTCCACCCTCTACCAGATCCTGCCGCTCATCAATTTGATTCCCGCAGACACCATGGCCGGCTTCCGGGCCGCGGCGGCCGCCACCGACGAGATGATGCTGAACGAAAGCGCCACCATGCTCGTCCGCAACTTCTACAGGGAGCTCGGACTTGCCATGGACAGCTACGAGTTCAGCTATATCATGCGCATCGGCCTCATCATGCTGCTTATCACGCTCATCGGTGGCGCGGCTACCGTGTTGGTGGGGCTGCTGTCCAGCCGTGCCGGAGCCGGAATAGCCCGCGACCTGCGCAGCGCCGTGTTTAAGAAGGTACTGGCGTTTTCGCACACGGAGTTTGACCGCTTCTCCACCGCCAGCCTTATCACCCGGTCAACCAATGACGTTACCCAGATACAGATGGTCGTGACCATGGGCATCCGGATGCTGTGCTACGCGCCCATCATGGGCGTGGGAGCCGTTATCATGGCGCTCCAGAAAAGCGTGGACATGAGCTGGATAATGGGCGTGGCGGTCATCTTCATGCTGGGCATGGTAGGCATTCTCATGGCCATAGTCCTGCCCAAGTTCAAAATAATCCAGAAGCTCGTTGATCGCCTCAACCTCGTGGCACGCGAGACCCTGATGGGGCAGATGGTCATCCGTGCCTTCTCGCGCGAGCGCTTTGAGATGGATCGCTTTGAGAAGGCCAACACCGACGTGACCAATACCACGCTGTTCATACAACGAGCCATGGTCTTCATGATGCCGGTGATGATGATCTTCATGAACGCCCTCACCGTGCTGATTATCTGGATTGGCGCCGAGCAGGTGGCGGCCAGCCAGATGCAGGTGGGCGACATGATGGCCTATATGCAGTACGCCATGATGATGGTGATGAGCTTCATGTTCATAGCCATGGCCTTTATCCTCGTGCCCCGTGCCGCGGTGAGCGCCGTGCGTATTGCCGAGGTGCTGGATACCGAGCCGGTCATCGCCGATCCCGAGCATCCTCTCCAGATTTCCGACACGCTCCCGGCAGACCAGCGAGGACGCGTGGAGTTCAAGGATGTGTCCTTTGGCTTTGAGGGAGCGGAGACCTGCGCGCTCGAGCACATCGACTTTGTGGCCCGGGCGGGCTCCACTACCGCCATCATCGGTTCAACGGGCTCCGGCAAGTCGAGCGTTCTCAATCTCATTCCCCGCTTTTACGACGCAAGCGAGGGAACCGTGCTGTTTGACGGCGTGGACGTGCGCGCGCTCAGTACCCACGACCTGCGGAGCCGCATTGGCTACGTGCCGCAGAAGAGCCTGTTGATGAGTGGCAGCATCGCAGAGAATATCGCCTATGGCAACCCGGCCCTGCCACCAGCCGACGTGGAGAAGGCCGCTGAGGTGGCCCAGGCCATGGACTTCATCAACAAATTGCAGGCCGAGACGGGAGACGACGACCCCGAGGCTCTGCCCGAAGAAGTTGCCGTGATGCAGCAGGTTGCTGAACAGGTAGAAGAACGGGAAACAGCGCCTGTTCATGAGGGGCCCAGCGCCCCAGCTGCTGTTGACACTGCCGCCTCGGCACTCGCACCCGGCTTTGATTTTGCGATAGCCCAGGGAGGAAGCAACGTCTCCGGCGGCCAGCGCCAGCGCCTGGCCATCGCTCGCGCCCTGGCGGTACAGCCTGAGGTCTTCCTCTTTGACGACAGCTTCTCCGCCCTGGACTTTGCCACCGATGCCGCGCTTCGCCGGGCACTCGCCGCCTACACACACGACGCCACCCTCATCATCGTCGCCCAGCGCGTGGGCACCATCATGGACGCTGAGAGTATCTATATGTTGGATGAGGGAAGAATCATCGGCCACGGAACCCACGCCCAGCTCCTGCGCAGCTGCGCCCCGTATCGGGAGATTGCCGAGTCTCAGCTCTCGCCCGAAGAAATCGCGGCCTCGATGGGCGGTGATGCCCAGTGAGCGCGACACGCGACGAAAAGAACTCCCCGCCCGCCCGTGAGGGACGGTTCAAGCGGTTCAGACGACGCGGTTCAGGTGCCGGGCCGGGCGGTGGCCAGGCACGCGGTGGCATCATGGACGGAGGCAGGCCCGGCGGCCCCCTCGGCGGCATGATGGGCGGCGACAAGCCCAAAGACCTGAGGGGCACGCTACGCAAACTCATCCGGTATCTGGGGTCGTATAAGCTGGCTCTTCTGTGTGTTGCGATCTTCGCCATCGCTTCCACGGTGTTCAACATCATCGGTCCCAAGCTCATGGGCGGAGCCACCACCGAGCTGTTTGAAGGCATCATGGCTCAGATAGCGGGCACGGGCACGGGCCCCGACTTCAGCGTTATCGGCACCATACTGCTCTCCACGCTGGCTCTGTACGTGGTTGCCGCGCTGTTTCAGTTTGTGCAGGGCTTGATCATGGCCAGCGTAGCCAACAAGATCTCGTATCGCATGCGCCGTGACATCGATGCCAAGATACTGCGTCTCCCCTTCTCCTACTACGACAAGGTGTCCACGGGCGATGTCATGAGCCACATCACCAACGACGTGGATGCCATCAACCAGAGCCTCAGCCAGTCCATCACGCAGATCATCACCTCCGTCGCCACGCTCATAGGCGTCATCGTCATGATGCTCTCCATATCCTGGCAGATGACCCTGGCGGCCCTGCTCACCCTGCCCTTCAGCGTGGGCATCATCGGCATCATTGTGAGCAAGTCGCAGCGACACTTTGGCGATCAGCAGAAATACCTGGGGCGGGTCAATGGTTCGGTTGAGGAACATTTTGGCGCTCACAGTGTCGTTCAGGCCTTTAACGGGCAGCGTCGCGCCCAGGAGGAGTTTGAGAAGAACAACACGATCCTCTTCTCCTCGGCCTGGAAGGCCAACTTCCTCAGTGGGCTCATGATGCCGCTGATGAACGTCGTGGGTAATATCGGCTATGTGCTCGTCTGCATCATCGGTGCCTGGATGGCCATTGGCGGCAACATGCAGGTGGGCAATATCCAGGCCTTTATCCAATACATGCGTAACTTCCAGCAGCCCATTGTTCAGGCCGCGCAGATCTCCAATATTCTGCAGCAGACCATTGCCGCTGCCGAACGGGTCTTCACCTTCCTGGACGAAGACGAGGTTGTGGCCGATGTCCCCGGCGCGCTTGTCGCGGATCCGGCCAGTATCAAAGGCGCGGTGGACTTTGAGCACGTGCGCTTTGGCTACACTCCCGAAAAGACCATCATCAAGGACTTCTCCGCTGCCGTGGCGCCGGGTGCCAAGATAGCCATCGTCGGGCCCACCGGTGCCGGCAAGACCACCATCGTCAAGTTGCTGGAGCGCTTCTACGACGTGGACAGCGGCGCCATCCTCGTGGACGGTTCTGACATACGCGAGTACGAGCGCAAGGGCCTGCGCAGCCTCTTTGGCATGGTGCTGCAGGATACCTGGCTCTATTCGGACACGATTGCCGAGAACATCCGCTTTGGCAGGCTCGATGCCACCGATGAGGAGGTGCGCCATGCCGCTGCCGTGGCCCAGGCCGACCACTTCATCCAGACCCTGCCGGGCAGCTATGGCATGGTGGTTAACGAAGAGGCGTCCAATATCTCGCAGGGCCAGAAGCAGCTCTTGACCATCGCACGCGCCGTGCTGCACGATCCCCGCATCCTCATCCTCGACGAGGCCACCTCGTCGGTGGACACGCGCACCGAGCTGCTCATCCAAAAGGCCATGGACAACCTCATGGCGGGCCGCACGAGCTTCATCATCGCGCACCGGCTCTCCACCATCAAAAACGCCGACCTCATCCTCGTGCTCGACGACGGCGACATAGTAGAGCAGGGCTCCCATGAGGAACTACTGGCCAGAAACGGCTTCTACGCGATGCTGTACAACTCTCAGTTTGATGTAGGGGAAGAATAGCCTCAATGGTCCGCATGCCAGTCGCCCTCGCGGTGGGTCCGTGCGGCGAAACGGGCAAAAATGAACTGCTATACTTACCAGGGTATTCACTTGGAAGCAGAGATGGAGGAACTCCGCACTGTTTCCAGGACAACGAGAAAAGGAGAAGAGTATGTTCCACGCCAAGAAAGAAGGCAGGTTTTCTGCCGGCAGGTTTGTCGCATTGCTGCTGAGCGTCGTACTGGTTGCGTCCACCGGCCTCGGACTTGCGGCCTGCGGAGGCTCCACGCCGGCTCCGACGAGCGGCACTGCATCAAGCGGTTCGGGCTCCAGTGGGGCCGCTACTGAGCCGGCTGCCGCCGTAGAGCTACAGATCTTTGCCGCCAATTCGCTTGAGAGGGCGCTTCCAGAGGTCCAGGCCCTCTACACGGCCGAGAATCCCAATGTCAGCTTTGCCGACAGTCAGTTCAAGGGTTCTGGCGACCTCGTCACCGAGCTTGAGGGTGGTGCTCCGGCAGACATCCTCATCACAGCCTCGTCCGCAACGATGGATACCGCCGTTGAGAACGGCAACATCGATGAGGCCACACGCAGCAATATGTTCCAGAATGACCTCATCATCGTCAAGCAGGCCGGTTCCAGCGTTACCATCAGCAGCCTTTCAGACGTCAATGGCAGTGCCATCAGCAAGGTGGCCATCGGCGACGCCGACGCGGTGCCCGCCGGCTCCTATGCAAACCAGAGCCTGTTTACCATCGGCCTGTACTCCGCCGAGTCCGGCAAGGGCGGCGAGTACCTTGAGGGCTTTGCCGACAAAGTCGTTATCCAATCCAGCGTGGGCAATGTAGCCAAGACGGTCGCCACCGGAGACGCCCAGATAGGATTCGTCTACACCAGCGACCTGTACCGCTATGATGACATCGAGCAGGCCTTTGTCGTACCGGCCGATACCCACAAGAACATCGTCTATCCGGGTGCCGTCGTTGCCAGTTCGGCCCATGCCAGCGAGGCCGACCGGTTCCTCGAGTTCTGCCTCACCAATCCCGATGCCCTCAGGATCTGGGCGCAGTACGGCTTTGAGGTAGCCGCGTCCTAGCGTCTGAGAAGAACCCTATGCGGTGGCAGCCCCAAGTGGACTATACTGCCCCACGAGATGCGGAATCGGTTGAAATTGACAGCACGAACCATCCTGGTGCTCATCGTTATGGTGAGCACCACGCTTCTCATGCCCTTTTCCGCGCAGGCGGCTGAGGAGGCTGAGGAGCTTACCCTGGATGCCAGCGGTTCTGCCGCGGCACTTGAGGGGGTGAGTTTTGCCGTGGATGGCTTCGCCCGCAACAACAAGGGTACGGCGCGCGCCTACGCGGGTGAGGACATCGGCTATCGCTACCCTCTCGCAGGGCGCGGGGCCTTTGTGGTAGTGGCTCTGGAAGACGAGCTGCTCATCTACCTCCCTGAGGAGACAAACGCGTCCTTTGGGCTGGATTTTTCGCAGGATACGGCGGCCCAGACGCAGCTGCTCACGCTGCTGTTTGCGCTTGATGAGGCCAACTCCAACGGGGGCATCACGCTTGAGCAGTTGGATCTGCCAGCGGTGTTCACCCACTCGGACACGGTTGCCCATAGAGGTTGCCTCATCCGCTTTGGCGTTGAGGTAGAGCCAGGGTACTACTACGTCACAGTTACCGCGGAGGCCGATGCTCTCCCTGCTCCGGATACGGCCAGACAGGCCTCTTTTGTGGAGACCGGTTTGCTGGTGCCCGCAGACACGCTCACCATCCAAACCGCCCCAGAGGGCCTCGATGCCCTCACGGACTTCCTCACCAACATGGACTACCGACCCTTCTGGGTCAGTCTTCGCACCTCGCTCACGGCCATGATCTTCGTGTTTGTGCTGGGGCTCGCGGCCGCACGCTTCTCGCTCAAGGTCTCTGAGCATGTCAAGGATGTCCTCGACGCCGTCTTTACCATCCCCATGGTGCTGCCTCCTACGGTTATCGGTTTTCTTTTGCTGGTGGTGTTTGGCAATTCAACGGATTTTGGCCGCTGGCTGATAGACCATGGCATCGAGCTGGTGTTCTCGTGGCCCGCGGCGGTGATAGCGGCCACGGTGGTGGCGTTTCCACTGCTCTACCGCACGGCACGCGGCGCTTTTGAGGCCCAGGACGCCAACATGCTCGACGCTGCCCGCACGCTGGGCTGGGGAGAGGGGCGCATCTTCTTCAAGCTGATGCTGCCGCTGGCCTGGCCCTCTATCGCCGCTGGCACGGTGCTGGCCTTTGCGCGAGCCATGGGCGAGTTTGGTGCCACCCTGTTTGTGGCAGGCAACTATGCCGGTGTCACGCAGACCATGCCCATCGCCATCTATTTTCAATGGATGGGCGGACGCAGCGACGTGGCGACCTTCTGGGTGTTCGTGGTCATCCTCATCTCGTTCGTGGTCATCCTCTTCATCAATCTCTACGCGCGCCATACCCAGAAGTTCCGCCTCGGCACAACGGCACGGAAAGAAAGAAGCACAGGAGAGGAGCAGGAGGAAGAGGACGTGGAGCGCGAGAGCCTCGAGAGGAGCGTACGGGACACGGGGGAAGAGAGGAGCGGGCCTTGAGCATCGAAGTCGCCATCAAAAAGCGTTATCCCTCCTTCAGCCTGGATGTCGCCTTCACAACCGGAGATGAGACCCTGGGCTTTCTCGGTGCGTCGGGCTGTGGCAAGAGTTTGACGCTCCGTTGTATTGCCGGGCTCGTCACCCCCGACGAGGGGCATATCGTCGTTAACGGCGAGGTCTTTTTTGATTCCGCCGAGAGAGTAAACCTCAAAGCCCAGCGGCGCAAGACGGCCCTGCTTTTTCAGGATTACAAGCTCTTTCCCAATTTGACCGTGGCCCAGAATATCTCCGCCGGGCTGCCGCGGCACCTGAGCCGCGACGAGGTGCACGCGCAGGTGAGCGCCCAGCTGGAGCGCTTCAAGCTCAAGGGCTATGGATCGCGGTATCCGGCGAGGCTTTCCGGGGGACAACAACAGCGGGTGGCCCTGGCCCGTATGCTGGCCGCCGGACCGAGCATCCTCATGCTCGACGAGCCCTTCTCGGCACTTGACGCACACCTCAAGGCCGATCTCGAAGAGGGCCTCATCGAACTCTTCGAGCGCTTCGAGGGCACGGTGCTCTACGTCTCACACGACATAGACGAGGCCTTCCGTTTCTGTGACGACATCGCCGTGGTCGATAACGGCAGCATAGCGCAGATCGCTCCCTCCGCCGAGCTGGTCTCTGCACCCAGCACGCTGGCCAGCATCAAGGTCTCCGGCGTCAAGAACATCAGCAGAGCGCGGAAGACCGGAGCGCACACGGTTGAGGCCCTGGACTGGGGCATAACGCTTACCACGACAGACGAGGTGCCAGACCGTGTGGCCTGGCTGGGGGTACGCGCCTCCTACCTGCGCCATGCCCTGCCGGATGAGTGTCTTAATGTCTACGAGCTCACGGTACGCTTTACCGCCGACTCGCGTTTTGACCGCACGGCGGTGCTCGACCCGGGCAAGATCCGCTGGATTGCCGATAAGCTGACCCTGCCTCCCGAAGCGCTGCCGGTCAAAGGCCAGACGCTCCGCATCCATATTCCCCCGGATCAGATCTATCTGGTGGGTGAGTAGGCGCAGGTGCTCTGAAGGACGCAGCTACAGACGCGTGAATACCCGTACGGCGAGGTTGCCGAGCGGATAGGCTGAGCAGGGGTGGAAGTAGCCTACGTCTCGGTCGCGCGCACGAACGCCGTCCGACTCGGGTCGCTGCCAGACCTCACCGTCCTCAAGCAGGCTTCTACACCAGCCGCACTCACCGCTGCGACAGCGTGTGTCGGCGGCAAGCCCGGCCCGCTCCAGCGCCACGGCAACCGTCTCGGTGCTCCTGGCCGCAACAAGCTGCTCGTCTCTACCAAAGCGCACGGCGAGCTTGTAGGTCATACCCGGCATACCGGGAAAGCCCGGATGCTGCTCGATACAGCTGCTCTCGCCATAAGCCTCAAGGCGCCTACGTGTAGGCGGTATGGCGAGCCGGTCCAGCTCGGGCACGATGTAGTCGTAGAGCGCCGCCGGACCACTGACATAGAAGCTCGCCTCGGCATAGTCGGGCACGAGACGAGCGATGAGTTCCGCGGAGAGAAAGCCCGTCTCGCCCTGCCATCCCTCCTCCGGCTCGCTCAGCACGTGGACGATGCGGACACGACCCTTGCTGGCGGCCGCCAGACGGTCAAGCTCCGCGCGGTAGAGTATGTCTGCGGCACAGCGCGAGCCAAAGAGTAGCGTGAGGCGTTCGGGGCGCTGGCCGCGTTGGAGCATATCCTTGATAATCGAGCGGAAGATGGTCACGCCACTGCCGCCTGCCAGGCCTATGACGTGCGCGGCATCGCGGATGCCGTTGTAATACGTAGTGCCAAAGGGTGCGTCAAGGAGTAGCTCGCTGCCCTTCTCCCAGTGTTCCCAGACGTACTCGCTCACATAGCCGCCGGGCTTGCGCTTGAGGGTTATCTCCACAAAGCCAGCTTCTTCGGCCGGCGACATCCCCCCAAGGCCGACCTTCTCACCAAGCGCTTCTGCCGGACCGGAAGAGATGGCAAAGGGACGCGAGGTAGCGCGGCCCTCTATGAGGAACTTGACGGAGAGGTACTGCCCTGCGTGAAAGGCGGGAAGCCTGCGCCCTGCCTCTGCCTCTTCGGGTGCGAGGACGAGGCGGAAGGTACGTGTGCTGGGCGTCTCCTGCCGTAGCTCGGCGATGCGCGTGCGCAGAAGGCCGGGGTGCAGGTGCGCCGCCAGATCCGCGATGGGGTCCGTGGTATCGAGCGCCCAGTGGGGGTTTCCCGTGTTGATCCATGCGGCACGTTTCCTGAGGAGCGAGAACCAGCCACCGAGGTCCTTGAAATAGCCGTTGATGCTGATCTTTGCCTTGCCGGGGCCTGCTCTTCGAGTTCGTGTTTGAGGCCTGCTCCGACTTTCGGTTTTTTCCTGCACTGTCATGCTACTCACCTCCGAGTATCTTGAGTGTGTCGCGCGCGGTATCGTATCCGTTGGTGATGGACGAGCAGAAGCCGTGAGCCCGTCGCCCAAAGCCTCCCACAAAGTCCAGCCCGGGCACGTACTGCTCCTCACGTATGCGGAGCGTGCGCGGCACGATGCCGTCCAGCACGGTCATCTCATAGCCGTAGATGTTGCCAAACGGCGTGCCGGAATAATGCACATAGGTTGCCGGCGTGGCAATCTCTATCTCCTCGATATGCTCGCGGATGCGGGCACCGGTGATGCTCTCAAACAGGGTGATGAGGCCGTCGGTAAACTCCTCCTTGTTCCTCTGATAGCCGGACGCACCCGTGTGGCCCACCATGGCCTCAGGGTCGTAGAGGCAGGTAAAGTTCATCTGGCAGCGGTCGGGCCCGGTAAGGCCGGGAATGGCAATGTCGGGGCAGGTCACACTGATCTTCGTGGAGATCTGCCACCGTCTCGAGAGCTCGTAGATGCGCGCCGTGTCCATGTCCTCCGAGAAGAAGAGCTCGTAGCTCTCAATGCCCATCTCCTCCGGCAGCGCGTCGAGCCCCAGGTAAACGCCAAAGGGTGAGGCACCGAGCGTGCGTGCTCCCGTAAGCCTGAGAGCCTCCTCCGGCACGGTGCCATGGGGCATCATCTTGGCAAAGACCGTGTTGGGGGAGAGGTTACACAGCACCCGTCGGGCATACATCTGCTCGCCCGAGCTGGTCTCGACGCCTATGACGGCGCCGTTCTCGACCAGCAGCCCCACAATCGCAACATCGGTTTCCACCTGTGCGCCCAATTCGCGCAGCCGCATCTCCATGTCAATTGCCAGGGCATGCGAGGTTTTGTTGATGATGTGTGCGCCGTCGCGGATATAGAGGTAGAGCATGAGCGCCCACACGGTAAAGCTCGTCTTGTCGAGCCGCCGTGTAACATACCCATAGTAGGCGCTCATGAGGTCCTTGGTGAGCGGCGAGAAGCCCAAGGCGTTATAGACATCCTCAACCGAGTAGGCCGCCGTTCTGAGGAAGGAACTGTACTTCGTGGCCATGACCAGAGGGTTGGGGTTCATGTCGCTGCTCTGGATATACATGAGCGCGTCATAGATCTCGCCGCACAGGGTAAAGAGGTTGCGCACCTTGGGCCCTTGCCCCGGTTCAAGTTCCTCAATGGCCGCGATGGCGTTTTCTATGCCAAAAGGCATCGTAAAGTCAATGCCCCACTTGCTGAGTATGACACGATACGCGTCGGGAACCCGCACGTACTCGGGAAACACACCCAGGCTGTCGAGGATGGTGCGTACGCCGCCAAAGCTTGCGCCATTGGTGCCGTCGCCGCATTCGCAGAGCTCGTGCAGGCTCACCTCAAACTCATAGCGGCCACGGACGAAGCTGCTCGCATAGCCGCCGGTGAGATTGTGCTGTTCAAGGAGCAGAACGTCCACGTCGTTGTTGGCAAGCTCCAGCGCCGCCGTCATGCCACCCACGCCGCTTCCCACCACGATGACGTCGTACGCGTCCTTGAAGCGGGGGTGCCTGCGTTGCTGTTGCTGCCGCTCGTGCCACTCGCGTTGCTGCTCGCGCTGTACGTGATGGCCATGCCGCCCGAAACGGGCATGCGGTGGATGCGGTTTGCCATGGGGAGGATGGTCGTGACGATCGTGCCTGCTGTGACGGTCGTGGTGGTCGCGCTGCTCGTGGTCGTCGTGCCTGCGGGGGCCGTGGTGCTCGTGCCGGGTATGATGCTGGCCGCACTGGCCGCGCTGATCGCGCTGTATACGCTGCTGTTTACTCATACTGTCAACCTCGTCTCTTGTTCAATCACGGTGAGATATTGTTGGCTATACCAGAAACCACATACCAAGAGAGTGACAAGATTTCAACGTAAAGTCAAGAAAGATGCGGCAAAAGGTTAGTATTCACGGTGGTTTCTCATTTGGTATATGGTATATACACTTGAGGCGCACGTGCGGAATAGGAGATTGGACAACCTATGCCCTTCAGAAAACTGGAAGCCCCATCACTCAAAGAGCTCTTTGTGCGCGAGTTGCGCGAGGACATACTCTCCGGAGAACTTGCCGTTGGCGTAAGGCTGCCGCCCGAGCGTGAGCTGGCACTTGCGATGGGTGTCTCGCGGGCTGTCATCAACGGCGGCATCCGCGAACTCGCGCGCACCGGCTTTGTTGAGATAATCCCGCGCAGGGGCACATTTGTGGCGGACTATAAGCGCCATGGTCGCATGGAAACGCTCACGGCGGTTATCGAGTACAACAACGGCCATCTTGACCCCGTCATACTTGATTCCATCTATGAGATGCGCACTGTCATTGAGCGACATCTGGCAGAGCTTGCCGCACGCCGTCACTCTGCAGAGGACCTGGCTGAGCTGCGCGACCAGCTGGAGATAATCGCCGCCAGCGACGATATGGAGGTGCTGGTTGAGGCCACAACCGAGTTCTATCACCTGCTGGCGCTGGCCTCCGGCAACATCATTTACCCCCTTAATATGCAGGCGTATCGCCCGTTGTACCTGGCAATGTTTCGCCGCGTCTATGAGCGCAGCAGCAAGGCGGAGCGGGTAGCCCAACTCACCGTGCTCTGCGAGTGTCTGGAAGCGGGCAACGCCGAGGCCGCCGCCGACACTGTCTCCGCCATCATAGAATGGGGACGGGGCATAGTACTGGGCGGTGGGCCTCCAACCACAGCCGATGTGTAGCACGCAAGGGCCTATTCTGCGGCATCGCACGGGCACTCCCCTACCTCAGACTCCTCTCATCTTCCACCGGGCAGAAATATCTCGCAGAATCTCATTCTTTTCCCTTTGTCGCGCACATCTTGCGTACAAAATGCTGTATCGTGGTCTCATGCACTCCTACAGCAATAAAACGTAGTTGATACGCCAGCAGACAGGTTGGTGTAGCGAGTTGCGCTCTCGCCATGCGAGGCTGCTTTCTGAGACCGCAAGAGGCAGACCCACAAGACGGCGGAGGCTGCCCTGCGGGGCTGCCCTACAAGGTCGTCGTCGGAAACTGACAGAGGCGGACGCAGGAGACAGGCGCGCGACGGGAGGTTTTGTTGGAAGGAATTGGCTGCCGTCAAGGTGCAGCCGGGAGAGAATCCGGAGGAATGCAATGAAGAAGAAAGCACTCGCGATTGTATGGTTGACGGTGATGGCGCTGGCGGCGTTCATGCTGGTTGGTTGCGGCGAGCCCGCGGCTTCAAGTGGCAGTGCCAGCAGCGGCGGCGGAACAGATTCGGTAGCCGCAACCGGACCCAGCTATGAAACCGTCAAGGTAGGATTCGTACACATCTCAGACCCCAGCGACATGGGCTACACCTACAACCACGACCTCGGTACACAACAGATGCAGGCCAACCTTGGGCTCAGCGCCGACCAGATTATCAGTAAGTACAACGTTCCGGAGGGAGCGGAATGCGATACCGCCCTGCGCGAGCTCGTTGATGCGGGCTGCAACATCATCTTTGCCACCAGCTTTGGCTTTGAGGACTACGTCAAGGAGATAGCGGCTGAGTATCCCGAGGTACAGTTCTGCCACGCCACCGGCTATCAGGCCGCAAGCTCCGGCCTCCCCAATTTTCACAACTACTTCGCCTCCATCTACGAGGGACGCTATCTGGCCGGCATAGCCGCGGGCCTTAAGACCGAGAGCAATCAGCTCGGTTATGTGGCGGCCTTTCCCTTTGCAGAGGTTATCAGCGGCTACACGGCGTTTTATCTGGGAGCCAAGAGCGTTAATCCTGAGGTGACCATGGACATCATGTACACCAACTCCTGGAACGACCCCACCGTTGAGTCGCAGGTGGCCAAGGCCCTCATCGACCGGGGCTGCGACGTCATCTCCCAGCACTCAGACTCCACAGCACCGGCCACCACCGCCGAGGAGAACGGCGTATGGCAGGTGGGCTACAACAACGACATGATCTCCGCCGCACCCAATGCCTCGCTCATCTCTGCCCGCATCGACTGGAGCGTCTACCTCACCGAGACCGTGAGCGCACTGGTTGAGGGCACGGAGATCCCGGTTGACTGGTGCAAGGGCATTGCCGACAATGTTGTCTACCTCAGCCCGCTCAACACGGCTATTGCGGCCAGCGACACCCAGGCAGCCATAGACGACGCGGCGGCGGCCATCAAGAATGGCAGTCTCAAGGTCTTTGCCGGCCCGCTCCTTGGTTCCGGTGTGGATTTTGACAACAACCCCGTGAGCATCGACATACCGGCAGGCGAGTATTACAAGGAGCAGGAGGAGGCCTCGGCACCTTCCTGGAACTACATCATCAGCGGTTGTACCGTTATTGAGTAGAGACAACAGCGCGTACGCCACGAGTGAGTACCGTTGCGGTGTACGTGCAGGCACAGCGTGAGGGACAAGATGCAGCCGAGCAGCCGGAGACGACACCACCGTATCTCCGACTGCTCGTTGGTTAGAGGGTCAAAGGAAGAGCGTCAATGACGGACACCGTTGCGGTTTGCATGGAGCATATCACCAAGACCTTTGGCAAGGTCTGTGCCAATAGAGACGTGAGCCTTGACCTGAGGCGAGGCGAGATACTGGCGCTCCTCGGAGAAAACGGCAGCGGCAAGACCTCGCTCGTCAACATGCTCTCGGGCATTTACTTTCCCGATTCCGGCGAGATTTTCGTGCACGGCAAGAGGGTCATGATCCGCTCACCAAAAGACGCCTCTAACCTGGGCATTGGCATGATACATCAGCACTTCAAGCTCGTGGAGGTGTTCTCGGCTGCCGAGAACATCGTCCTGGGACAGCCGGGCAGCCTGTTCATGAGCAAAAAGCGCATCGAGGCCGAGGTAGCCGCCCTGGCACAGCGCTACGGCTTTGAGATAGACCCTGCCAAGAAGGTCTACGCCATGTCGGTCTCCGAGAAGCAGACCGTGGAGATAATCAAGATACTCTACCGAGGCGCGGACATCCTCATACTCGACGAGCCCACGGCCGTGCTGACGCCCCATGAGACCGAGAAGCTCTTCGCGGTCATGCGCAAGATGAAGGATGACGGCAAGTCGCTCATCATCATCACACATAAACTGGGCGAGGTCATGGCGGTGTCAGACCGGGTGGAGGTGCTGCGTAAGGGCGAGTATATCGCCACGGTCAACACCCGGGATACCGGGCAGGCAGAGCTTACCGAGATGATGGTGGGCCGCCCGATAAGCCTGAGGATAGAGCGGCCCGAGCGGCCCGTGGGCGAGGAACGCTTACAGGTGGTGGACCTCAGCTGTCTCAATGCGGAGGGGTTCAAGGCCCTGGACAAAGTGAGCTTTTCTGTGTTTGGCGGCGAGATACTCGGCATCGCTGGCATTGCCGGCAGCGGGCAAAAGGAGCTCTGCGAGTCGGTGGCGGGCCTGTACCCCAGCATCGGCGGTGCCGTATTGATGAAAAGCGAGTACGAGGGGGAGCCGGTCATGGAGCCCATCCTCGGGCTCAAGCCGGATGTCGTCTCAAGCAAGGGCATCTCGATGGCCTTTGTTCCCGAGGATCGGCTGGGCATGGGCCTTGTCGCCTCTCTGGATATTACCGACAACGTCATGCTCCGCAGCTATAAGAATGGCAGAGGCCCTTTCGTCGATCGCAAGCGCCCCCGCGCACTGGCCGAATACCTTATCGAGCAGCTGGAGATAGTTGCGACCGGGCCCGGTGCCATCGTAGGACGGCTCTCCGGCGGCAATGTGCAGAAGGTGCTGATTGGCCGCGAGATAGCGCAGGATCCCACGGTGCTCATGGTCGCCTATCCCGTGCGCGGCCTCGACATCAACTCGTCGTACAAGATATACGACCTCCTCAACGAGCAGAAGAAGAAGGGCGTGGCCGTGGTCTTTATCGGGGAGGACCTGGACGTGCTGCTGGAACTCTCCGACCGGCTCCTCGTGCTGAGCGGCGGCAGGGTCTCCGGCGTGGTTGACCCCCGCACGGTTACCAAGGAGGAGGTAGGCCTGATGATGGTGCAGGATCTTTCCCGTGCGTCCGATGGAGAGGAAGCGCCTCCGCCTGAGCAACTCAGGCTGGACCTTCAGATGCAGGGCGTGAGGCCGGGCGATGATCCTGGCAGCGGGCTGGGCGATGTTCCCCACAGCACACAGAACGTGGCGAGCGACGGACACAGCGATGGGGCAGAAAGGCGCGAGCCGTGAGCCAGAAGCAGCGCAAAGGCAGGGAGCCGCTCATCCGCATGGTCAAGCGCGACGACCTCTCGACGCGCAGGGCATGGTGCTACCGCGGCATCGCCTTTGTGCTGGCACTCATCACCGGCGGCCTGCTCATCCTCGCGCTCGGACACAATCCCTTCAGCGTCTACAGAGATATGGTGGTGGGAGCCTGGGGCTCGGCCACCGTCATCCGGGAGACCATCAAGCTCACCGTGCCCCTGCTCATCACCTCGCTGGCCTTGGCCCTGGCCTTTAAGATGCAGTTCTGGAATATCGGTGGTGAGGGACAGATCATGGTGGGTGCCATGGCGGCCGGCCTCTTTGGCTTCTTTGCCGCCGAGATCTTCTCCACTCCCGTGTTGATAGGGCTCATGCTCGTGGCCGGCATGATTGCCGGCGGCATCTACGGCCTCATCCCCGCCTTTTTCAAGGCAAAATGGAACACCAACGAGACCCTCTTCACGCTGATGCTCAACTACGTGGCGCTGGCCTTTCTCAAGTTTTTGATGAACGGCCCCTGGAAGGCGCCGGGCAGCAGTTTTCCCAAGATGCCCATGCTGGTGCCGGGCGGCAGGCTTGAGCAGGTACTGGGCGTGCATTGGGGCTGGATACTGGCCCTGGTGCTCGTGGTGGTGGCCTGGTTCTACTTCAACAAGACCAAGCAGGGCTACGAGGTTACCGTCGTGGGCAAGAGTCAGGACACGGCCCGCTACGCAGGCATCAACGTCAAGCGCGTCATCATGCGCACGATGTTCATCTCCGGCGCGCTGTGTGGGCTCGTGGGCATGTTGCAGTTCGCCGGCGCGGACTATACGATTACCGAGGGCATCACGGGCGGCGTGGGCTTCACCGCCATCATGGTGGCCTGGCTCGCCAAGATGAACCCCTACGGCATGGTGGTGGTGTCGGTGTTCATCGCCATGCTGGAGCGGGGCTCCAACACCATCCAGACCATCTACAAGATTCCTGCCTCGGCCTCGGATCTGCTCATCGGCATCATCCTGTTCTTCATGCTGGGCTGCGAGTTCTTCATCCGGTATCGCATCGTCGTGCGCGGAAGAGGCCCTCGGTCAAGGGAGGAGGCCGGACATGCTTGATACGGCCACCACCCTCGTCATGGCCGCCGTGCTCGCGGGAACCCCGCTGCTCCTCGGTGCCCTCGGCGAGATCCTCACCGAGCGCTCAGGCAACCTCAACCTCGGAGTCGAAGGCATGATGTTCATGGGAGCCATTACCGGCCTCATTGGCTCGTGGGGCTACGAGCAGGCCATGGCGGCGGCGGGTATTGAGGCCATAGGGGCTGTCTCGGCGCTGATTTCTCTCCTCGTGTCCTTTATCGCCGGAGGCTTTGGTGCCCTCATCTACAGCTTCCTCACTATCACGCTGCGCGCCAACCAGAATGTCACCGGGCTGGTGCTCACTATCTTCGGCACGGGCTTTGCCAACTTCTTCGGAGAGTATGTGGGGCTTGCGGCCGGCGGCTATGTGGCCGTGAGTTCCGTGACCAAAGAGGCCTTCCTGCCGCTCCACATTCCTGTTCTCTCGGACATACCCGTACTGGGCCAGCTGCTCTTTCAGTACAACTGGATAGTCTACTTTGCCATCGGGGTGGCCGTGGTCATGTCGCTTTTCCTGTTCAAAACCCGTTTTGGACTCAATCTGCGCTCGGTGGGAGAGGACCCTGCCGCCGCCGACGCCGCGGGCATCAATGTCTCCCGCTACCGCTATATGGCAACGGTCATCGGCGGTGGCATCTGCGGCATCGGCGGCATGTATATGAGCATGGTCACCACGTCGGGCGTCTGGGTGCACGGCTGCGTCACGGGTTACGGCTGGCTCGCCGTGGCGCTCGTGATATTTGCCACGTGGAGCCCGCTCCGCGGCATACTCGTGGCGGGCATTTTCGGCGGGTTGATGATAGTCCGTATGTACATCAGCATCCCGGGCCTGCCGGTGCAGATCTACGAGATGCTGCCGTATATGGCAACCATACTCGTGCTCATAAGCACCAGCGTCAGACAGAGCAAGGAGCATGCCATGCCTGCCAGCACGGGCCTCAACTACTTCCGAGAAGACCGGGAATAGCGGCCATGGAACTGCTGAAGCAGCGCATACTCTCCGACGGGGTCGTGAGTCCCGGCAACGTGCTCAAGGTGGACAGCTTTCTCAATCATCAGATCGACGTAGAGTTGCTCGACGCCATTGCCGAGGAGTTCTATCGCATCTACGCGGACAAGCCAATAGACAAGGTGCTCACCATTGAGGCGTCGGGCATTGCCATAGCCTGTTTCGCGGCCCAGCGCTTTGGTGCCCCGCTGGTATTTGCCAAAAAGGCCCAGAGTATCAATCTCGAGGGCGATTCCTATGTCACGCGTATCGAGAGCTACACCCATGGCCGCATCTTTGACGTCATAGTCTCCAAGAAGTATCTGGCCGCCGGCGACCATATCCTTATCGTGGATGATTTTCTCGCCAATGCCTGCGCCCTCGACGGCCTCATCGCCATTGCCGAGGAGGCCGGTGCCGTCATCGAAGGCATTGGCATCGTCATAGAAAAGGGCTTCCAGCGCGGCGGTGCGTCTCTGCGCGAACGGGGCTATCCCCTCTCCTCGCTCGCCATTATCGAGAGCATGGACGCCGAAACCGGGGAGGTGGTGTTCGGGTAATCTTGGGAGTAGCGAGGCATCTCTTCTTCTGCGCAGAATCTTGCGGGCATCATCAAAAAAGCTGGAAAAAAATCAACGCATTCAAAACAACGACGGCAAGGAACACCACAAGCCTCCGTATCACCGGCCCCGTCCAGCTGCGGCTCCGCAGCTTGTTCCTTCGGATGCAGAAGTACAGGATCATTGCGATGAGGAAGACAAGGAATATGGGGATGGCGCTTGTAATCATAAGTGATAGATGCTGTAGGAAAAACGATTCATAGTGTGATTCTGCCGAGGTGTGGTAAAACAGCAAGACGAGTCCGCCAACAAGAACAGCAAAGAATCCGCAGACAGCAAGCAGGAGATAATCCACCAGTGCCGCGATCAAGTACCCAGCGCCAAGGTCGTCCCGTCTGCTCTCTGGCAGCTGAGGTGCGTTGGGTTCATTACTACCGTTCATCCTGCCTCCGTTTCGCTCTCATCCTTGTCAGTACAGCGATGTAGACAAGGATGCCAACTGCGACTATTACAACGGCCCCTATGACAAAGGGGACAAGGGAAGGGGCTGCCTCGGTCTGTTGGAGATCCGTGTCGGTTGCTTGACTGAGCGCACTCTCTGTCTGTGCAGATGGCCGAACTGCGGAATTCTGAAGGGCCTGCTGATTGTTGGCTGGAGAGGCAGAGGCAGAGGCAGAGCTGCCCTGATCAGAGCCGTTTGTGAGTAAACTATCTACAAGAAAAGTAAGAGGAACTGCCTGTGACGTGTTGCCTGCATTGGCTCCACCATCTGATCTGCCGCCGTTGTTCCCAACAGGCCCGGTGCTCGGCCCCCTGTCATCGCCCTCATCGCTACCGGTTTCTATCTCCCTTTCCACATAGCGACCGTTTGCAGCTGCAGAAGGGGAGCGGTCTATGGTACCGTCACCGTCATCATCAATGGCGAGTACCGTGTCTGTGTCTGGGTCAGACCCGGTGAGAATCTTCGTGTCCTCGGTGATACGGATGCTCTCAAAGGTGCGGCGCTGCTCCAACTCACCCTCTTCGTCAAAGAAGCGGATTTCGTAGTCCATCGTGCCTGTGTCGGTACCGTCTAGTGAGATGGTATAGTCTGTCCTCGGGTCAAGGCAGAGAAGCTTTATCTCACCGTCCTCGCCCATGGGGTCAAGCCTGCCAAAGGAGGAGAGCCTGCGGTAGTCGTCAGAAGCAGAGGAGAGATAGTCGCCCTCTGCCTCTATACGCACATCCACAGGACAGGCAATGCGGATGACGAGGAAGTGGGTCGAGACAAGCTCATCTACGAGCTCGGGCACCTCGTCTTCGGGAAGCGACAGGATAGCCACTATCCTGTCAAGGCTCCGTTTTGCGGCCTCGGCCCTGGCGGGGTTTTCAGGACTGCCGATAGTGCCGGTATGGTCGTGAGATTCTCGTCGTAGTAGACATCCCCCGCACTCGGCAGTGAGCCGGACAGGAGGATGAGGCTCTTTTTCGCCCCTGGACGGCCTGACATCTCGTCCTTTTCTACGAGGCGGGTTATCGACTGAGCCAGGTTGGTGGT
>JAISEO010000077.1 GCA_031264075.1 Coriobacteriales bacterium
TGTTGCCAGGCAAGGCGGCAAATGACGGCACTACTTGTGGTAATGGCGTTATTTGCCAACGAAGCATGGCGGCAAATAGACCGTTGCAAATGCGAAGATTTAGCTGACACGGGCTACTAAGGCTTTGACGAACGCCGGGCCGCTTTCCTGGCTCACAGCTCATCGTCGTACTCGCTCCCCTCTGCGATATTCATGACACCATCAATTCTATACCCAAGCGGACAATCCAGCCGCAAGAAACGGAGACAAATCGGTCAGCAGCTTGGCGGGAGAAACACTTGGCACCTTTGGCAAAATAATGGGTATACTGAGTAGCTATGTGCCAGATTTTGCCCGTGTCATCATTGAAAGGAAGGCCATGGGTTTGCTTGAGTGTTCCAGCATCTATTGGGAATTTGCCGGTCAGTGTACGCAGTGCGGGCGCTGCACGGCGGCCTGTAGCTCTCTGACGTCGGCGGATATGACCCTGGGTGAGATAGCGAAGGCCCTGCTCAGCGCCGAGCGAGGCGCCCAGTCAAGAGAAGAACTCTCCGCCCGTATAGCTGAGAATCCCGCACTCGTGCAGGCCGTTCGCGGCTGCTTCTTCTGCACCTCCTGCGAGAACACCTGCTTTGCCCACAACGACGTGTGCAGGCTCATCTATCACGCGCGTATCGACTTTCAGGATCTGGGACTTATCCCGCGCGATGCCTGGTCGAGCGTGCAGGTTGACCAGGAATGGGACATCTTCACCGCCTATCGGGCCATCCATGGCATCGATCTCACGGACCTGTCCCGCCATGTGGCCACCGAAGCGCATACGACTGAGGCCGACTTTGAGCTGGCCTTCTTCCCCGGCTGCTCGATGGCGGCCTACGCCCCCGAACTCACGCGGGAGATCTTCGCCACCGTGGAGGCGCTGGGAGGAAAGACCACCCTGATCGATCACTGCTGTGGCTCGCCGCTCAAGAGCGCCGGCTTCTACGACCGCGCCGAGGCTTTACGCAACCGTATCGTCGGCGAGCTGAAAGACTCGGGTGCCAAGCTGGTGGTCTGCGTGTGCCCCGGCTGCATCAATGACATACGCAGCACGCTTGCGCAGCAGGGCATGGATATTGAGACGGTGAGCCTCTCGGCATTCCTCGCAGAACACGGCTTTTCCTCCAAACGCACGCTGCCCGCAGGCCCTCTCTGCCTTTCAAAGTCCTGCCAGGACCGCGATGGGTCCTATCTGGACGAAACCCGGGCGGTGCTCGGGGTAGGCGAGACACCGGTGGTGTTACAGGGCTGCTGTGGAGCAGGCGGCGCCGTGAGCGCCTTTGACCCGCAGCGGCAGACAGAGCAGGCCGCACGCAAGCTCTCTGCCGCCGAAGACGGTGCGACCGTAGTGACGATGTGCCCTACCTGCACCTATACCTACGCGTTCTATCTGATGGGCAACCCGCGCGCTGTGACAAACAAGCACTACACGGAGCTGCTCTTTGACAATCAGTTTGACTGGGAGCGCGTGTTTAACCAGTTGGGCGGCATGTGGTCGGGCGAATACGGCCCCTGGCTCGCGCAGGTGTTTGCGTAGAGAGGGAGGCGATGATGCATCAACAGCTACCGGCAACTCAGGACTCTGAGGCAGAAGAGACCGTCGCCATCATCGGCTATGGAACCGCAGGGACAAACGCCCTCATCGCGCTCCGCACCGCCGGGTACGAGGGCAGGATTCTCGTGTTCTCTCACTCGAATACCCTCCCCTACAGCCCCATTCTGACCTCCTACTACGCGGGCGGCGAGAAGTCCTATGAGGAGTGCTTTCCCTGGAGTAGCGAGGAACTGAAGTCTCTGGGCGCCGAGGTCCTGAGCATGAGCCCTGTTGTCGAGCTGGACCCAGAAGCCCATATGATCCGCACCAACCAGGGAGCTTTTGCGTACACAAAGTGCCTTATCGCCACCGGGGCTACGCCGCAGCGCTGGGACTTTGGCGCTGGGGGCTACGAGCCCCTCGTGCTACGGACGATGGAAGATGCAGAGCGCCTGAAGGATGCGCTCACGAGGCCCGAATGCAGGCGCGTACTCGTGAGTGGTGCCTCGATGGTGGCCTTGAAAACCCTGGAGGCATGCCTGGATCGTGGCTTGGAGACCACACTCGTGGGGATGAACCCGCATGTGCTGGACTGTAACGCCTTGCCCGAAGCGGCGCTTCGTTTTGAGAAGGGCCTTCGGGAAAAAGGCGTGCGACTCCTGCTGGGGCAGACGATCAAAGCGGCCAAGGTCGTAGAAGATACGAGCCATCCGCTGGGACGTCAGCTGGAGGTCGCCTTCTCTACCGGCGAGGTGCAGCACTTCGATGAGCTGGCCATTGCCCACGGCATGCAGTGCAATCTGGATTTCGTGGCAGAAGGCTCGCTCGTGGTGGACAAGGCGCTCGTGGTGGACAACTGCATGCGTACCAGCAACCCTGATGTCTACGCTGCCGGTGATGTCGCACAGGCTCTGGAGCTTATCTCAGGCGAAAAGCGCATCGTCGGCACCTGGAAAAATGCTGCGGTGCAGGGTGCCTGTGCGGGTCGCGCTATGGCAGCCGAACTGGCAGGCACGAAGATTCCTCCCGAGGCCATCTATCAGGGCTCGATTGCCACGAACACCATCGCGGTATGCGGCACGCTCTTCATCTCGGCGGGAGCCATGGAGATAACTCCCCACAGACACGTGGAGGTACGGGAAGGCGAGGAGATGACAGTCGTCTCCCTCTATGAGGACAAGGCGGATGGCACGCAGCAGCTGGTCGGCTTCAATCTCGTATGCGACGAGGACGAGGCAGGCAGTGCGGCCTACGACACCGGAGCCATGCTCACCCTGCGCATCATGAAGTCCTTTGATGAGTAGGCTATCGCGTCAGTAACGGGGACGGTTCCTTGCCGGCAGATGGTATGCGTTCTTTGGCACGCGGTAAGTCGCTTACACTCGCAATTCCTGAGAATGACCGGACAGCAGCAGAGTTGATAGGCTCGTTGCTTGAGCGACCCACGAAAAAGGTTAAGAAAATCTGAAGTCGCTTGTAAAAATTACTTAACCATGCTACAATCAATCCATGAATGGTTTCGTAAACATACTGGAAGAGAAATTCGGCAGTGGAACTCCCATTTTCACTGAGGAGATCGCTGCCACGTTTCCGGCTATTTCTGAGGTTGCACTGTTTAAGCGCATAAACAAAGCACTGAGCTCCGGAACCATCAAACGGAGTACTCGTGGCGTGTACCACATCCCCAAGATGGTGAACGTTCTTGGCACGATGCGAGAGATGCCTCTTGACCAGATGGCTGTTTTGAAGAAAAGGTACCTTTCTAGCGATGGGGATGTCTACGGATATTATTCTGGGCTCAAGTTAGAAAATGATGCTGGGATAAGCCCGCAGGTTCCCGGTGCCATTGAGATCGTAACGAATAGAGAAAGCTCGCGTAAGCGTTCCATAGGCCCCTGCGCTGGGTATAAAGATGTTGTGGTCAGACGGTCGCGTATACCGGTGACCAAAGATAATGTCGAGGAGCTGAGAGTCATCGATCTGATCTCTTGTGCTCCCATCGCCGCATTAGAGGACTACCAGTTTCAAGCACTGCGCAATAAAGCGAAAGCCGTTGACCGCACGAAAATCCTTGAATGCTTGGATGTGTACCCTGCCTCTGTCACGAAGAAGTTCTTGGAAAGTGAGCGTCTCGGTGTATTTGCATGATGATGAGAATGCCTTTGCCTATCTTGTTGCAGAGACAGGGAGAGTCTACGGCATCCAAAGTGATTACGTAATCAAGGATTACTTCATATACGAGTTCTTGAAAGAACTGGTCGGCAATAATCCTTTGGTAGTGTTCAAGGGAGGTACTGCTCTGAGCAAATGCTATAAGGTAATCAGGAGATTTTCTGAAGATGCGGATTTGGGCATGGAAACGTCTAGAGTAACCGAAGGCCAGCGTCGGAAGCTCAAGCAATCGATTGTCGATACGGTCAATACCCTTGGTTTGGAGATCTCAAATATTGATGAAACCAAGAGCCGCCGATCCTTCAATCGGTACCTGATACCGCTGGTTTCATATGACGACTCCCCAAACACACTGATGGTTGAAACAGCTCTCATGACACCGGTCTGGCCGACACAGACAAGAGAAATATCGAGTTTCATCCATGACTATTGTGTTGAATCGGCGATGGCTGATGTGATAGACGAATTCGGTCTTTCACCCTTCTCGCTAACAGTAAGCTCTCTGGAAAGGACTTTTGTAGACAAGATATATGCAATCTGTGACTACTTTCTTGCCGAAGAAATACCTGCGCGCCAATCCCGGCATATCTATGACTTGCACAAGCTGCTTTCCGAGGTTTCTCTTGATGATGCAATGGTCACTTTGCTTGAACAGGTGCGACAAGACAGAGAAAGCTCAGCTCAGTGTCCTTCTGCACAGCAGGATGTCAATCTGGCGGCGTTACTGACAGATATAGTCAGAAGCAAGGCATACGAAGAGGACTACCGAGTTATTACCGATCCATTGCTCTATGAGAATGTCTCCTACGATACTGCCGTTGAAGCGCTCAAGACGATTTCAGATTTTCTGAGTCGCCGTCCTCATCCATACTGAGTGTTTAGTTAACCACTACATAATTATCGATATGGCTAAGTATCGAGATATGTGTTACAGTACGTGTATCGAAGCGCCTGAACGGTACAGTATGCACCTTCCTCCGGCGCTTCCCTGCTTTCTGTCATTCCCCGACTATACAGCTGTCCTTTATCTGCCGACAAAGCGAGACATAGAGTTCAGCTGGAGGACATTTGGTGGAACGGAAATGAAACTGGCAGACAGCAGCTATGCCATCTACCAGCGGATTTTTGGTCGCGGGGACCGGATTTGAACCGATGACCTTCGGGTTATGAGCCCGACGAGCTACCAGACTGCTCCACCCCGCAATTTGGGTGAAGTGATACTGTAGCGCTTTAGCCGATTTTTCGCAACCCGGCGTCTGGGCATCAGGCATCAGAAGATAGGCGAGCGTTGTGGGGAGAAGAAAAGGTCTGAGCGCAGCGCGCTGTATGGGGGCCCCCGCAACGCTTGAGGGAGCGTAAGCGAGTGAGCGTTGTGGGGAGAAGGAGCAGCTGCGAAGCGGGCGGAGCTTCAGCGTACTTGGCTGGAGCAGAGCTTAGCGGAGCGAGCTGCGACGTGGAGCTGGTGAGGGGATTTGAACCCCTAGCCTACTGATTACAAATCAGTTGCGCTGCCGTTGCGCCACACCAGCTCAGGCCGCTAAGTGTAGCATATCCTGGGAACGGAGGAACGGGGCTGCTGCTCCACACATCCCGGTGAGCCGTTGACACGGCGGGGACGGGTCATACGAACAGTTGGATGATAAAGACGGCGAGGCCGCCGAGGAGTGCTGCTACCGGCAGGGTCACTATCCAGGTGAGGGCAATATCCCCGGCAATCTTCCATTTGACCGACTTGAACCGCTTGGCCGAGCCCACACCCATGACCGCTGAGCTGATGACCTGCGTGGTTGAGATAGGCGCACCGATAAAGCTCATGCTCTCGATAACGGCGGCTGAGGCGGTCTGCGCAACGAATCCTCCCGCCGAGTTGAGCTTGGTCACTCCCCCGCCCATCGTTTTCATTATCTTCCAGCCGCCTATGGAGGTGCCGAGAGCAATGGTCGCCGCACACAGTGCCTTGACCCAGATGGGCACGCCGGTGCCCACGGGCAGGACGCCGCCGGTTATCAGCGCCAGGGTGATGATTCCCATGGTTTTCTGCGCATCGTTATTGCCATGGCTGAAGGCCACCAGGGCTGCGGAAAAGAGTTGCAAGCGCCGGAACACACCATTGACCTTGTTGCGTGCAAGCCGCGCGAAGGCTTTGTTGACCAACTTCATCATGGTAAAGGCGAGGAAGAATCCCATGATAGGGCTCGTGAACAGCGGTATGACTATCTTGCTCAACACCCCATCCCACTTGATGCCGTCGATGCCCAGCGTGTAGACGATGCAGGCCCCTATGAGGGCACCGATAAGCGCATGCGAGGACGAAGACGGAATCGCCCGCCACCACGTAAAGAGGTTCCAGATTATCGCCCCTATGAGCGCGGCCAACACGACGTATTCTTCTATCTGCACGCCTATCAGACCCTCGGTGATGGTCCGGGCCACATTCTCAGAGACCAGCGCTCCCAGAAAATTCATGCCCGCGGCAAGCGCAATGGCCTTGCCCACCGTGAGCGCACGCGTATAGACCGTCGTGGCTATGGCATTGGCCGTGTCATGAAAGCCGTTGATGAACTCAAAGACCAGGGCAAAAAACAGCACGCAGATAAGGGTGAGGCTCATGGTGGGGCGTTCTTACGTGTCTCAGGTGTTCTTCATTATGATGGTGGAGACGGTGGTGGCTGCGTCTTCCGCCGCGTCCACACAGCGCTCCATACTCACCATGATGTGATACCAACTCATGACATAGAGCGGCTCATCTGCCCGCTTGGTAAAGAGGTCGTGCGTGGCGAAGAAGTACAGCCTGTCAGCCTCCTCCTCATAGTCATTGACACTGATGAGCATCTGGTCGAGGGTCTTTGATTTTTTGAAGTTGCGAAAGTCCTTGAGTGCGGTGTACAGCGCCGTGCTGGACCGCTCGATAAGCTCTCCCATTTGGCGGGCGGGCTCGGGGATCTCCCGGATATTGAACATGAAGAGGCGTTGCACCACGTCATCGATGTAGTCCACGATATTATCGAGGTGATGCGCCAGGGTTACGATGTCCTCCCGCTCTATGGGAGGCACAAACTCATTGGCCAGATGCTTGTAGATCTGGTGGTTCTCCTCATCGGCCTCATTCTCGATAAGGTGGACAATCTGAACCTGATCGCCCATGTTCTCCGGTTTGTAATCGCGGAGGATACTGTTGAGCATGGCCGCTTCCTTGCAGGCATACTCCGCAATGCGCTCAAAGGCGTCAAAATAGTTGAACTTGATCTTTGGCATACTCGCTCCCGCTTCTCAACTCAAGGTTTACTCAACTCAAAAGCCGCTGAAAGGTTTGATTCAGGAGCTTTGGATTTGCCGTGCCACCGGTTGCCTTCATTGCCTCGCCGACAAAAAAGCCCAGCAGTTTGGTCTTGCCAGCCCGATATTCTGCCACCTTGTCTGCATTGTTGTCGAGCACCGTTTGCGCGACGGCCTCAATCTCGCCGGTGTCCGATACCTGCCTGATGCCCAGCTCCTCCACGAGTTCTGCTGGAGAGACACCCCGCGCAAACACCAATGCGAGCACCTGTCTTCCCTGCATGGAAGAGATGGTGCCGTCTGCAACAAGGCCGGCAAGCTCTGCCAGGTGCTGTGGATCAAGCCTGGTCTCAGCCAAGGCCACCGACTCGGTATTAAGATAGGCCGAAACCTCATTGAGCAGCAGGTTGGCAAGGGGTTTTGCCAGCTTGGAGGAGCCGGCCTCAAGCGCCGCGTCAAAGAAGCGGGCGAGCTCTATCTCGCCGGCCAGAGCGCGGGCGTCGGCAGCATTGAGGACATACGCTGCAAGGTAGCGGGCAACACGGGCATCGGGCAGCTCCGGAAGCCGCGCAGCAACGCGCTGGATGAACTCATCGCTCAGATGGTAGGGAGCCAGGTCGGGATCAGGAAAGAGACGATAGTCGTCAGCCGTCTCCTTGGAACGCATGCTTATCGTACGGCGAGAGGCCGGCTCCCAGTGCCGGGTCTCCTGCCTCACCCTGCCGCCCTCCTCAAGGACCTCCGCCTGACGACAGATCTCGTAGGCAAGGCCGTCGTGGAGATTCTTGAAGGAGTTCATGTTCTTGAGCTCGGTCTTGGTGCCCAGCTTCTCAGAGCCGCGCGGGCGCAGGCTTACGTTGCCGTCACATCTGAGCGAGCCTTGCTCCATGGAGCAGTTGGAGATGGCCAGCGTCAGATAGATGGTGCGCAGCTTCTGTAAGAACAGGCGGGCTTCTTCCGGCGTGCGCAGATCCGGCTCGGTAACCAGCTCTATGAGCGGCATGCCGCAGCGGTTATAGTCTACGAGGCTGTAGTCGGCACCGGAGATGCGCCCACTCTCGCCCCCCACATGCACCAGCTTGCCGGCGTCCTCCTCCATATGAATGCGTGTGATGCCGATGCGCGTGAGGTAGCCCTCCTCCCGTGCAAGCGGCGTGGTGCCCTGAAGATGGGTCCGCTCACCGGCCGAGGCCCCCAGCACCTCCAGGTCCAGCGTCCCCCGCATGCAAAACGCCACCGGCCCCTGCGTGGTCTGGAAGTTCTTGGCCATGTCCGGATAAAAGTAGTGCTTGCGATAGAACATGCTGTGCTTTTCTATGTCGCAGCCCGTTGCCAGGCCGGCCAGCACGATGCTCTCGATAGCGGCGCGATTGGGAACCGGCAGCGCCCCGGGCATGCCCAGGCACACCGGGCAGACGTGTGTGTTGGGCGGCGCGCCGTACTCTATCTTGCACCCACAGAACATCTTTGAGCCCAGCGTCGTGAGTTCGGTGTGCACCTCAAGGCCGATGACGGCCTCCCAATCCTGCAATACCGTGGCGAGGGACTTCACGCGGCACCTCCGCTCAACGCCCCGCTCAGCGGTGCCAGCCGCTCGATGTCGTAGGTTGCCTCCAGCGCCGCCGCCACACGGAGGATGTTGCCGTCCTTGAACTGCGGCCCGATAATCTGAAGGCCCACGGGTAGTCCGCTCTCCTCCCCAAGACCCACCGGCAAATTGAGGCCCCCATTGCCGGCGATATTGATGGGAATGGTAAAGATGTCGGAGAGGTGCATGGAGGTGGGGTCGGATACCTCGCCAAACCGGAAGGCCGTGCGAGGGCTCGTGGGCGTGAGCAGCACGTCCGCCTGCTCAAACGCGCGGCGATAATCCTGGGTGATGAGGGTGCGCACCTGCTGGGCAGGGTAGTAATAGGTGGTATACACGCCGCTGCTGAGCAGATAGTTGCCGAGCAGGATGCGGCGCTTCGTCTCAAGGCCAAAGCCCTGGGCGCGACTGAGTTCGTACTGCTCGGTGAGATTGGTGGCGCCCTCCACACAAAAGCCGTAGCGGACAGCATCAAAGCGGCTGAGGTTGGAGAATGCCTCGCACGGACCGATGACATAGTAGGCCGAGAGCGCCGCATACGCGTTGGGCAGTTCGAGCTCCACTATGGTGGCCCCAAGATCCTGCACATGCCTGAGCGCCTCCTTAAAGGCGAGAACGACCTCCGTCGTTATGCCGGGAGCCTCCAGATACTCAGACACCACGCCCACGCGCATACCCTTGATGCCGTCGCTCTGACCTGCCACCACGCTGGCCGAGAAACTGGCCGGGACGTCCTGGCTCGTACAGTCGAGCGGGTCGTAGCCACAGATGGCGTCGGTAAGAGCAGCCACGTCGGCCACGGAACGCGCAAACGGCCCCACCTGGTCGAGCGACGAACCAAAGGCCACCACGCCATAACGGCTCACGACACCGTAGGAGGGCTTAAAGCCCACCACGCCACAGAACGACGCAGGCTGACGTATCGATCCGCCCGTGTCCGAGCCGAGGCTCGCGGTCAGCATGCCGGATGCCACAGCCGCGGCACTTCCGCCGCTTGAACCGCCAGGCACCCGCTCAAGGTCCCAGGGGTTGTGCGTCTTCTTAAACGACGAGGTCTCGGTTGAAGAACCAAAGGCAAACTCATCCATATTCAGCTTGCCCATCGGCAGTGCCCCGGCGGCCAGGGCCTTGGACACACAGGTGGCATTGAGCGTGCTCTCATAGTTCTCCAGCATGCGGCTGCCGCAGGTGGTGTAGCTGCCGAGCAGGTTCATGTTGTCCTTGAACCCCAGGGGAACCCCGGCAAGCAGGCCGATGTCAGCAACGCCAGAGCCGGCGGCCAGCTGTGCGTCCACCTCATCGGCAGCGCGGAGCGCCAATTCGGGGGTAAGCGAGAGAAAGGCCTCAACGCGCCCCGCCTCCAAGGCCTCGATGGCAGCAAACGCGGCTTCCGCAAGTTCGCGGGCGCTGAAGTGTCGCCGGTCAAGACCGGTGCGGATGTCTCCCAGGGAGAGAGAAGCGTATTCGGCGGGTGACAGCGTCATCGGTCTTCACCACGGGAGTCGGGGCTGGGCTTCATCGTGTATCGTCCCTCATGCTGGCGGGCCTGCCGAGTCATCTATCTCCGCCGTTGTCTCCGAGAATGGGCGGGATCTTGAACTGCCCGTTTTGAGTGGCCGGGGCATTGGTCAGGGCTTCTTCCTGCGTAAGACCCGGCTTCTCCACATCCTCGCGCATGACGTTGTTGAGCCCGGCGATAGGGTGAAAGGTAGGCTCCACACCCTCCAGGTCGTACCGGGTAATAGGTTCGAGGCTGTCAATGATGAGGTTGAGATCGCGACACGCGCTTTCAATCTCATCATCGGCGAGCCCTATGCGCGCGGTAGCGGCTATCTCGCGCAGAGCTTTTGGGGTCACATGCATCCAGAACTCTCCAAACTTTTTGCTGGATACCAATCATACAAAACTCTGTGGCCCTTGTGTAGGGGAGAGTGGGATGAATTGGTGGAAAGCAACCGAGTGCAAGGAGTAGAGGCTTGGCTGCCTATGGTCAGAGAAAAGAGTACGGCACGAGGACTGCCTGGTCGCTCAGAGGCATCAGCCTGTCCGCACTGCACACAACGCATCCGCCGCCTACCTTGATGCCTGGCAAGCGCCGTAGCACCTTAAAGGCCGAAGCCGCAGCTACGCCGGGTGATGATGCCTGCTTTATCTCCACAGGATAAAGGATGCCGTCGTTTTCGATGAGGAGGTCTATCTCATTTTTGTCGCGATCCCGGTAGAAATACAGAGGCGGCTTAAGGATGCCGGCATTTTGAAAGGACTTCAATACCTCGCCCACCACAAATGACTCGAAGAAGTTTCCGCTCAGAGCTCCCGTTCTGAGCGGGCCAGGCGAGGTCCAGCGCGTGAGGTACGCGGCAAGTCCGGTGTCAAGGAAATGGAGCTTTGGCGACTTCGTCTCGCGTTTGCCCAGGTTGTTGTAATATGGCCTGAGCAGATAGACTATGTTCGTGGTTTCCAGGATACCGAGCCACTTCTTAACCGTGGGCTCGCTTATCCCCAGCTCAGCGGCAATGTTTGCATAGTTGAGCACGGTGGCGGTGCGAGCAGCCACCATGCGCATGAACTGCTGGAATCTGCCGAGGTCGGCAACGTTGATGATTCTACGCACATCCCGCTCCAGATAGCTCGTCACGTAGGAGCCGTAGTAGACCTCCCATGAAATCTCGCGATTGGCAAAGAGCTCCGGCTTGTCACCTCTGTGTATCTCATCCCAGATATTGAGGTGCCCGTCATTCCTTGAGGTGCTGGCGTCCTTAAGATAGCTATCGGTCGGTATGAAGGGGACCGCGTCGGTGACCCCCGATTTCTCGCGCAGAGACAGGCCCTGTAGGGTCAAGACAGCGACTCTTCCGGAGAGCGACTCGGAAACATGCTCCATGAGAGAAAACTGCTCGGAGCCGGTAAGAAAGTATCTACCCTTCTTACCTGCGGCATCTACCAGCGCCTTTATATGAGGGAAGAGGTGCGGGGCTCTTTGCACCTCGTCGAGTATCAGAGGCGGGCTGTTGTATTTGAAGAAGTCCACCGGAGCGGACTGAACAGCGTCGTATACCTCGGAATTATCCAAATCAAAGACTTCAAGGCGCGGCAGGGAGTGCCGAAGCAGCGTGGACTTGCCTGTCTGTCGGGCACCCGTTACCAAGACAACAGCAAAGGTCTTGGCTACACTTCTCAGCACGCCGGACATATGTCTCTCGATATAGGTCATATTCGCAATTCTAAACTATAAGTTTAGATATGGCAAGTAGCACGCCCTCTAACCCCGGCACGGGACATCTGTCCTGTGCCGGGGAGCCTCACTGTTGTTCTTATCGAGTTAGTGAGGCGGGGCGATTGCCATCGCCCCCTACGGGGCACGGGGACAGAGGCCCTGTGGGACAAGAGGGACGGGGCTGGTGTCCCACCGGTTTTACCCTGTAGTCCTTCATCTTTTGCGCCGGGGGACGGTGGGACTCCAGCCCCGTCCCTCTTGGCCCACCGCTCATATCGCTTTCGGGTCCCCTATTTCGCTCCTTCCTGTAAGCGAGTGAGAAGCTCCTGGGGTATGGCGGCAGCACCACCAAGCACATAACCCTTGCCTATCTCATCCTTATGCTCGGAGATGAGGTCAAGGCCAGAAAGTCCACCCTTCTCAGTAGCGTGTACGAGGAGAAGTACGGTACCGGTGTGTCCGGCGAAGGCACCTCCGGCAAGGGCGTCCGGGTAGTTGTCTCCGGTGGCACAGACGAGGTTGTTGAGGGAGAGTGCTCCGTTAGAGTTGGCAAGGGAGTTCTTCACGATGTCCACACTCGTCTCATAGCGGGTGTCTCCCGACCAGCGCTCTAGGGTAACTCCTGTAGAGGCGAGTTGGTCTTCTACAAGAGCCGGTACAGCAGCGATACCTCCGGTGATGATTACCTTCTTGAAGCCTCCCTCTGTCAGGGCAGTAAGCGTAGCTGTATCAAGACCTGGGTTTGCACGACTTGTCGGTGTGGAGAGAAATATGGGGGAGCGTGTTGCATTAGCAAAGGGGGA
>JAISEO010000096.1 GCA_031264075.1 Coriobacteriales bacterium
GGACAGTTGCCCCGGCCCCTTTTGTCCCCCAGCCCCGTCCCCCTGTCCCACATGCCCCGTCCCCTCTGCCAATGCGTTACAATACAAGCTGGCAACTCCAGATAACCGCTCTTTTGAAAGGAAAGGCTATGAGGAACAGGTACAGAGAGAGAATTGACACAAAGGCCCTGCGCACGGATGTGGGGCCGGGCTCGTGGGCACCAGGGAAGCTGTTTTTGCTGGTTATGGCTGTGGCTTTGGCTGCCAGCATGACCCTGCTGCTTGTGGGCTGTGGTGGTGGCGGCGGAACAGGAGACAGCGGCAGCAGCTCGGGTAGCAGCTCAGGCAGCGGCACAGAGGCTTCCGGCACCACGGACATCGCCAATCCCATCGAAGTGGTGGACAGCGTTGACGACATCAACCGGCAGCTGGGCCTCAACCTGCAGCTCCCCAATGACGCGACGCTCACGACCTGTCAGGTTATCAGCGACTCGCTCGGTGAGGTGTTCTTCAGCCTCGAAGGCCAGGCCTATGTCTATCGCGGAGAGCACACCACGACAAGCGAGGACATCAGCGGGCTTTACTTCGACTACACCTCCGTTGAAGAAGTGGCCCTTGACCCCTATGTCTGCACGATGGAGTTCAACGAAGGCGGCCCGGGCTACAGTCGTTGGTATGACGAGGCGGATGGCGTTACCTATTCGGTGAGCGTTGAAAGCGGCGCGAGCAAGGACAAGCTCACGGATATTTCCAAGCTGCTTATCGCGTCCCAGGGCTAAGCGGACAAGTCGAGCATGCCTGGGGGCTCGTCCCCCAACAGATAACACGCGGCTGACCCTGCACAGGGCCGGCTACAACACAAGACAGACAGAAAGGCGAACCCGGTGCTCACGCAATCGCAATACGCTCGTTTTGGGTTATCACCAGGTCTGCCCTGACGTCATGAGCTTCTGAGGGGAGGGTCTGCACCAGCAGGCTCTCCCTGCACAGTATGACCTTCGTGGCATGGGCCGCAGTGGGCAGGTAGCGGTCATAATACCCGCCGCCATAACCGAGCCGGTGGCCCTGCCTGCTACAGGCCACACACGGCACCAGCACCAGATCAAGAGCCTCGGGAGCTATAATCGGGCATTCCGCCACCGGCGCGGGGATGCCAAACGCGTCTGGCTCAAGCTCATCCAGACTGGTCACCAGCTGCGCGTGCATGACGCCGCCGCGCTCGCAACGGGGGGCGCAGACGGTCTTGCCGTCTGCGAGCATCTCCTCAATGAGCGTCCTGGTATCCACCTCCGAGCCTCTGCTGACAGGGCAGAAGACCGTCTGCGCAGCCTGAAACACGGGGAGCGCCACGAGCCTTGCCCTGATGCACGCGTCGGCCACGGATCGCTCCCCTGCGTCCTCGGCATCCCTGAGTGCGAGGGCCTCCGCCCGCAGACGCTTCTTCTGCTGCTGTGCGGTGGACACGCGTCTCCCCTATCCAAGAATCTCAGAGGCGGCCTCTACCACGTTCTTGATAAGCACGCTGGTGGTAACGGTGCCAACGCCGCCCGGCACGGGCGTGATGGCCTGAACGATTCCCTCCGCGTCCTCTCTGGAAACATCGCCCAGTAAGCTGCCATCCGCGGCCACGTTGATACCCACGTCAATGACGGTCTGCCCTGCGGCCAGATAGCTGGCGTCGAGCATCTCCGCGGAGCCCACGCAGGCGATGACGAGGTCTGCCGCCTTGACGACGCCCGGCAGGTCTGCCGTATGGGAATGCGCTATCGTGACCGTGGCATGACGGGCCAACAGCAGCATTGCCACCGGCCTGCCCACGACGAGACTGCGGCCCACAACGACGGTCCGCTTGCCCGCGAGCTCTATGCCGTAGTAGTCGAGTATCTCCATGCAGGCCTGTGCGGTGCAGGGCGCAAACCCGGTGGCGGTGTTGGAGAACACGCCGGCCAGACTGAGGTCGGTGATGCCGTCAACATCCTTGGTCGGTACCAGGGCCTTGCGCACAGCATCCTCATCAATATGCGCGGGCAGCGGTCGAAACAGCAGGATGCCGTGCACATCGTCGTCCTCGCTGAGGTCCTCCATTATCTCCAGCAGCTCCATTGTGGTGCAGTCATCGGGCAAAACGACGGAACGCACACCAACACCCAGCAGCTCCGCGCGCCTCACGGCACCGCGCTCATAGGAGATGTCATCCGCGCGCTCCCCTACTCGGACGATGGCCAAAACCGGCTCAATGCCTCGTGCCTTGAGGTCTCGCACCTCGCTTGTAATGGTACTCTGTAAGGCCTCCGCGACCTCAGAACCCCTGAGAAGCTGCGTCATAGATACTCCTGTCCACGATGAGAGAATGTAGCTATTGTAGCCGAGTTTGGGGAGGGAGAGGTGGAGCGTCGCAGGCGAGGCTGAGCAGCTTGTGCAACGGCCTGGCACAGAGACGCAGGCAGGCGGCTACTCGGGAGCCTTGAGAGACCCCACCATATCAAGCCGGGCCACCTTGCGGATGAACAGCAGCGCCACCACGGCACACAGACCCCAGACGACGGCCAGCGTGAGCAGCACATCGGAGGGGATGAGGAGGGTCGCCATGTCGAGGGTGCCTCCTTGGGCGTTGAACATGAGGTCCGCTATCTTCCAGCCCAGCGGGATGCCGGGGATAAAGCCCAGCACCGAGAGGATGAGGTTCTGTGCAAACAGCAGCATGACGATCTGCCGACGTTTGAAGCCCACCACCTTGAGCGTGGCCAGCTCGCGCTCCATCTCGCTGAAGGTCAGCGTGCTGAGATTGTACAGGGTGAAGATGCTGATGAGTACGGCAACCGCAATCATCACCGATGCCATCATGACCATCGCCTCCAGCATGAGATCCATGCCCGCGCTTATCTCCTCGGCGCTGACAACGCTTTGCACCCCCGCCTCGTCCGCAGCTATCATCCGGGCGCTGAGCAGGGCCGTCGGCTCAAAGTCGATACCAAAGCCCTCAAGCGTGTCCGGCGTCATGGTAAGACCCCACACCAGCGGGTTGCGGTTGATGGCATCGACGGTAGCCTCGTGCCAGCCTCCCTCACCGTAGCGATGCCATTCAAAACGCTCCCCTACGCCGAGCCCCAGATTCCTTGCCACGCCATAGCTCATCAGCACCTGGTCGTCTTCCAGGGAGCGTATCCGGCGCTCGGGGTCGGTGACGCGCAGCAGCGCCTCGTTTTCTGCCTCCCCAGCTTCTGACCCGTTGCCCGCTGCCTCCCCGCCTTCTGGCCCTGTGCTCTCAAAGGCCTGGAGTGTTCCCGTGACCTTGCTTGCAGGCGAGGCGGGAAGCCGTATCTCGATGGCCTGCTCCATGAGCGGCAGGGCTTCGTAGCGCTCAGTGAGCCGCCGCAGCTCTCCCGCGTCCCCGTCCTCGGCCAGGGTGGCGCGCGACGCGAAGTTGTTGATGGTACTGTACTGCCAGCTCACCATCTCATCCATGATGCTCCATGAGAGAAAGGCAACCAGCAGCAGCGCCGACACGCCCATGCTGCTGACGACACTCATGACACTGCGCAGTTTGTTGCGCCGCATGTCGCGCTCGGTGAGCTGGAGGCTGGGGCTGAGACGCTTCCAGAAGGGCAGTGCCTCAAGGGGAGAATGACGCGCCTCGCGGGGAGCACGGGGGCGCATCGCTTCCGCGGGTGCCTGCGCGAGTATACGCCGGGAACTGAGCCAGCTGACGAGTGCGCCGGCAAGCGCTATCACAAACGGCAGGATGAAGAAGAACGGTTCCCGGTAGGTCTGCCAGTATGGCAGCGTAAAGAAGCGCGTTATGCTGGGCTTGAAGAGTTCGGGCACAAACGGCGGCCCCAGCGCGGCCCCCAGAAGGCCGCCTGCCAACATGATGAGGAAGCCGTAGCCGACGTAGTGTGCGGCAATCGCTCCCCTCTGCACACCGAGCGCCTTCATCGTGCCAATGAGCGTTGCCTGCTTGCTCACGAGTCGGCTCATGGTCGAGAGCATCACGAGCACGGCGATGAACATGAACAGCACGGGAAAGGCATTGGCAAATATCGCGTGCTGTTCGCACTCGGCCCAGAGCGTCGAGGCGGTGGGGTGGTTCTCCTGCACGAGTATCGTGGCGGCCCTGCTGCCCAAAACGCCTTCGACATCCTCTTCGAGGCTGTACTGGTGCTCAATGGCGGCAGGCGCGTAGACCACCAGTTGGTTGAAGGGAGGCTGGAATCCCCGGCTGCCGAGGGCGGCTCCCTCCGTCCCAGCCGCCTGGGTGGCGTCCCCTTGGGTTGCGGTGGTAGCTGACAGCGTTGCTGCTGCCTCTGCCAAGGCTGCTGCGTCCGGCTGGGGAAGGTTGCCTATGCCGGTGAACACATGCCCGTGGGCACCGTAGTCGGGCGACAGCGAATCCCCCAGCTCGGGATAGACCAGCTCCGGGGAGTACACGAGCCCGGCTATCTGTGCGTCAACCGAAGTGCCCGCCACCGTAAAGCTCAGGCTGTCGCCCACTGTAAGCCCCCGTGCCTCGGCAAAGCGCAGATCCAGCCAGATACGCTCATCGTCTGGGACAAAGGCTGCGCCCTCCCACACGAGGAGCCGGTTTATCTCGTCGCCCTCCCGGTAGCGCACCGTCAGCGCAGGAGCGTCGGGCAGCCTGGCCTGCGTCTCATAGAGCAGGAGGCGTTCGACCTGCTCCACATCCTCCAAAGCGGCAACGGCCTCCAGCTCGTCCTCGGTAAAATCCTCACCAAAGACCCAGAGGGTTGCGAGATTGGTCTCCTCAAAGAAGTCCCGCCCGCTGAGTTCCATGCCGCGGTACTCGGCCGTGATACCGGTATAGAACCCCACCGCCAGCAGGGAGATGAGGAAGAGCGAGAGGAACTGCGCCTTGTGGCCCAGCAGGTCGCGCCCCATCTTACGGAGGAGAATCACCAGCGCACCTCGGTGATGTCGCAGGGGGCAGGCTCGCGGGTGGTCGATTCGATATGCCCGTCGCGGACGCGTATCACCACGTCGGCCGCCTCGGCAATGGCCGCGTTGTGCGTGACGATGACCACCGTGGTCTTATGGGTGCGGGCGATGTCTTGCAGCAGCTTGAGGATGTGAACGCCCGTGTCGCTGTCGAGCGCGCCGGTAGGCTCGTCGCAGAGCAGCAGCTCGGGACGCTTGGCAATGGCGCGGGCGATGGAGACACGCTGCTGCTCGCCGCCGGAGAGCTGTGAGGGAAACTTGCCCAGATGCCCGCCGAGACCGACCTGGTCAAGCACCTCAGCAGCCGGCAGACAGCTTCGTTTGACCATGCGCATGAGTTCGACATTCTCAAGCACCGTGAGCGTGGGAATAAGGTTGTAGAACTGGAAGATAAAACCCACGCTCTCGGCACGGAAGCGAGTGAGTTGCTTCTCGTTCAGCGTGCAGATGTCGAGACTGCCCACGAGGATGGCACCGGCCGTAGCGTCGTCCATGCCACCGAGCAGGTTGAGCAAGGTGGACTTGCCTGCTCCCGAGGGCCCAAGTACCACCACAAAGCTGCCGCTCTCGACCTCGAAGCTCGCATCGTCAAGCGCGGCCGTTCGTGCCTCGCCCTGGCCGTATATCTTACTGACCTTCTCAAACCGTATCATGGCACCTCCACGTACTGTGTTCTGTTCTCTGTTCTGCTTTCTGTTGCTCCCGGCAGTGCGCACGATGTTGCCTGGACTGCGGCGCCTCGCATTGTCTTTGCTCAAATGTATGCCACATCTAACTTAAAATGCAATGGTATACTTTCTGTCTGCAAAAGTAAAGAAAGGATTCTCTATGCCAGCCCTCGCTATGTTCTTTGGCATCATCGTCAAAATGTACAAAGAATCCACCTCTCAGCACCACAAACCGCACCTCCATGCAGAATATTCCGGCGATGAGGTTGTTGTGGGCCTTGATGGCAAGGTATTGGAAGGGTCTATTCCACGGCCAAAGATGAAATTACTTGAGGCTTGGATGGAAATACACAGAGACGAACTTGACGCTAATTGGAAGCTGCTTTCTGCCGGGGAGCAGTTCTTCCGAATCGATCCGTTACGATGAGGACGCTGCCATGCTGCAACCGAAGATAACCAAGGTGTGCGCTCTGCCCGGGTCGATGTTAGAGGTCTCTTTCGAGACCGGAGAATCTGGCATCTTTGATGTCTCTCCTTACATTGAGGGCTCCTGGTATGGGCGCCTGAGTGACCCGGACTACTTCCAGACCATCCATATCATCCAGGATGGTCTTGGCATCGAGTGGGCTGACGGACAGGACATCGCCCCTCATGAGCTTTATGACGCAATTGCACGGGTGAGGCAGAGGCCTGGTCCGACAAGGCACGGCATCTGAACACATCGGGGACGATTCCTGTTGTGGGTTCTCCTGGCAAATTGTCTGCCTGCGTCACGTCCTCGTGTAGTGATACACCTCATAGCCAGCATTGTCGTTATAAACCAGACTCGATGAGCGATAGGCACTAAACTCGGCATAGGTTTCCGCCTGGATGGGCTCCAGCTTATATGTGACGACGACCACCGGGTTTCCGGAAACCTGGCCGTCTGGATTCATCTCAAACAGAAAGCCATCGGCGTTAAACGCTGTAACGCCTGCGGTGGGCGGGCCATAGAGAAAAGCCATCCAATGGCCCGGTGTAATGGCCTGGCGAGCCCTTTCGTCAGCCATTAAGGCCTCGACCCGATTGGGATACACGTTGGTATCGCCCCCGTTGCCCACTGCGTTCTGTGAGAGGGCCTCAAGAGAGAAATGCCTCTCGCCAGCATTGGTACCGCCACCCGTTGCATAGGCCACATTGGCAAGCTCTCCTGTGGAATACGCCTCGTCAAGCACAGACCGGCAAGCCACCATGTAGTTGCGCGCCACCGCGATATATTTTTGATCCTCAGACTTGGCAATGTAGCCCGTAAGCGCCGGCACCGCAATGGCCGCGAGGATGCCCAGTATGACGATGACAACGATGAGTTCGACGAGGGTAAAGCCCCTCCGACCTGTGTCAGGGCATAAAAATACCGCAGTGCTCGAACCTGCGGCTTCCTCTTTACCATAGTGCGTAGTGTTGTGATGCGTACCTGCGGGAGTGGCGGCGGCGCGGTCTTCTACAAGGCTATGAGCCCCCCCCCCCCCCGATTTTGGGGTCTGTTGCTTCAACTCAAACATCGTGTACCTCACTTTCACCTTCGTTTGTCTTGTCCCTGTTCTAACGCCCGCCAGTAAGGCAGCGCAGGCATACACAGGCTTTTATTGCTGGGAATAGTCTATCACACCAAAACGTGAGCAAGGGTGAAAATTTCAAACTGCTTTGGGTTACCATATGCACACATTCTCGCTGGTCGCAACCTGTTATAATCTTTTCTCAGAAGTGCCGTGTCAAATGATGATGAGCTAACGAAAAATGAGGTCTCGCCGTGAATGCCGAAACAGTACCCAATGGGCATTATATGAATGAAAAACAGCGCACGGCTCATTTTGTTGCCATCATCCTTTCAGAAATAAAGAACAACTATATGAAGAGTGCCGAACAGTTCCAGAAGATAATCGAAAACAATGTCGTGGTTCCGGAGCTGGTTCATCACTACGGCTATCTGCATATGTTTGGCTATGACAGGGTAATCAGCGAGTTGAGCACCAAAGAGCCTCTGCTACAGGGCTGATACGCTTTGGGTCTGAACATGCATGCGCTTCAAATGACGCAAACCCTCTATCACGGCTCAACTTCTCTTGTGGAGTCTCCCAATACTTCGCAGTCAAATCCCAGCAATGACTTCGGGAGCGGTTTCTATACCACGCCGAATCGCGATGAAGCGAGAGAATGGGCGCGGAGAAAAGCAGCCTATCAAGGAAGGCCGGGGTATCTCAACGCCTATGAATTAGCCTTTGACTCAGGACTGACGTTTTACAAATTTGACAGAGAGGCACTCAGCGACCTGCTTTGGTTAAACTTCATTCTCAAAAACCGAGGTTACGACGACTTTATACCGCTTGGCTATGACTTCAGTATGTTGAGCAAGGATATTCTCATTGGACCTATCGCCAATAACAAACTTGCGGTGCAGATGAACATGCTGACATCCGGTTTGATTGAAGGCGATACACTTGATGAGGTAAAGCTACGGTTCATCGGTTTATTGTCGCCCAGCCGTTTGGACAATCAATTTTGCTTCAAGAACAACTTTGCAACTGCTCATTTGAAGTTCAGGGGAGCGGAACGTGTCGACGAATAAACAAATCGAAGCCGGGATAACCATTGAGCTGGGTGGCATCTTGTATCGTCTTTCAGAAAGATTGGGAACTCCACTGGACGAGACGGCAAAAAAGGTCTACCTCTCCGAAACATACCAAAGACTCTCCAGACCAGACAGTCTGTTGTACAAAGAGGACTTGCTCAAACTGGTTTCGCTGTTTGAAGACGAAATACGGAGCGAGATAAACTAACTGTTACTGCTCATTGCGGAATTCTCACATAGTCTGTCGTCTTTTTTCTCTTCTGAGTTTTCTCACAAGAATCGTCTTTGTAGTGGAAGATCGCCGGTACCGCAATGGCTGCGAGAATACCCAGAATGACGATGACGACGATGAGTTCGACGAGGGTGAAGCCGCGCCTATCTGTGTCAGGGCATAAAAATACCGCAGTGCTCGAACCTGCGGCTTCCTCTTTACCATAGTGCGTAGTGTTGTGATGCGTGCCTGCGGGAGTAGCGGCGGCGCGGTCTTCTACAAGGCTATGAGCCCCCCACCCCCACCGATTTTGGGGTCTGTTGCTTCAACTCAAACATCGTGTACCTCTCTTTCACTTTTGGTTCCTGTTCTTCCCAGGTTGCGTGTCTACGAGCCTGTTGCCATGGAGAGTATTTACCATAACCCAACGCGGATGGTGAGAACATTCTTATCGGGTAATTTCGCAGGTTGAAGCGTTGTTTTGCTGTTTTGCACCGCCTGCCATCATTGTTTTATAATACTTGGCAGATAAGCTCACTGAGAAGGATGTCCATGCCCAATACGCCAGACATGATGGAAACCGCGATCATTCCCCAACCGCCAACCGGGGACATTAAGGATCTCATCCTGATGGTCAGAGGGATGCAGGTTCTGCTGGACAGTGATGTTGCGCGTCTCTACGGGTACGAGACGAGGCGAGTCAACGAGGCGGCCAAGCGCAACATCAACCGCTTTCCAGAGCACTTCCGTTTTCAACTGACACACGATGAGATCGAAGACATCATGCAGTCGCAATTTGCGACCGCATCTTCAAAGTCGCAATTTGCGACTTTGAATGGAATCGATAGTTTAAGGTCGCAAATCGCGACCTTAAACACCGGGAGAGGAAGCAACATCAAGAAGCTGCCCTACGCTTATACTGAGCAGGGCATAGGGATGCTGTCTGGATTACTGAAGAACGAAACAGCTATACAGGTAAGCATTGGCATTATGGACGCTTTCGTAGAAATGCGCAGTTTCCTCAGCGCCAACCGCGATGTGTTTGCAAAAACCAACAGGGACTTCCATGACCGCTTCGTCATCGTGGATGGCAGGGATGCCTATGCATTCGGCGCGTCACTGAAAGACCTCGGCAAGCGCTGCTTTGGCGTGTTCAAAGTCGAGGATACCGATGACTTCCTCGCGCGTGTTAAGCGAATAGTTGTTTGATGTGCATGTGAAGGGCAGGCTTCTGTTCCCTCTAATCCGAGAGAGGATAAAAGCCGTATGCCTCACCCCACAAGGTCATATTGAGCACTCTCATTTTCGTAATACCGGTAATAGATATGCTGACCGCTGTTAGCGTTATATGTCCAGGCAGTGGGCCAGTCAGTGTTATAGGTAACGGCATAGTACTTCGAATAGGTGTTGTTGGTGAAATTTGGTTCGTAGAGGGGAGGGCTCACCAGATAGAAAATGTAACCGGTAATAGCCCCTGAAGAAGGGTCAATGAAAATACGTTGTGGCGCCTGCCGGGCAGCTTCAGGAGCCTTCAGGGGAATTTCTGCGTACTGATACAGTTTGTCGTATCCCTGGCCATCCGTTGGCGGAATGTATTGCTTGTAATCGCTTGACCAGGATCCCGTGCTCCCAGCAAAAGTAAGCGTTCCAGCACTCACCTTATAGTTGAAAATCTCCTTTCCGCCTGAGTAAACATGGATGATGTCGCTATTGCCGGAATCTACCTGTCTCGTGCCCAAGGCCCAGTATTCGTCTATCAGTGCCTGTGCTCCGGTTGCAAACTGACGGGCATCATTTTTTATCTCAACGAGGCGAGCCCTGTCGATGTAGCCCGTGAGCGCCGGCACCGCTATGGCTGCGAGAATACCCAGAATGACGATGACGACGATGAGTTCTACGAGCGTGAAGCCGCGCCTGCCTGTGTCAGGGCATAAAAATACCGCAGTGCTCGAACCTGCGGTGTCGTCTTTACGATAGTGCGTCGTGTTGTGATGCGTGCCTGCGGGAGTAGCGGCGGCGCGGTCTTATACAAGGCTATGAGCCCCCCCCCCCCCCCTGATTTTGGGGTATTCGTCTTTACTTCAAACATCGTGTACCTCACTTTCTCTTTTAGCTTTTCTTGCCGTTGCTACCCGGTCGTGTCACCTCTGCGGCAACACATGTTTTACAGGTCGAGACTATATCACATTACTGCATGACAGGGTGGGCTGGATTTTTCATGATGTATCCACGTCAATATAGAGTATTGTCTGACAGTTCCCAAACCATACTATCTCAGTAAGATAGGGATCATTCAACCGCCTCACTTGAAGAGAACCCCCTTGAATCCTTTTCGAGCCTCTTCTGCTCTGATTTTACCTTTCGCTCCAGCTTTTTTATGTCTTCTTCTGGTGGCAGTTCTTCCGGTTTTATGCCCCTCTTTCCAAGCAACTCCCGTACACCCTGATTGTTTTTTACATGCTCATCAGTAATAGGATATTCGCCGTGCATATCCTCTTTCTCAACATTCAGGTTGGTCATCTCTGTAGCAAGTGACTTTGCTGCAACGGTCACAGAGGGCAAGACATCGGCCAAAGGCTTTTTGTCAGACACTTTCAGTATCTTTTTCATGGTGCTTGTTGCCCTGCCGCCAAAGAGCGCAGCATCACCTTTGGATCTGATTCTTCCAAAGCCTTGATTATCAATGCCTCGTTGATAGATGTTGGCAGAGAGCTGTCTCTCCGCCTCAGTAAGGGCAGCGCGGGCCTCAATGCGCGCTATCACATTCATTCGCTCCTCGATAAGTTCCTGTTTGCGCGTTTGGAGGGCAAAGTAGCTCTGCGCGAATGCAATCTGTTCCTTACGTGGGTCACCGTTTTGAGCAACGAGGTAACAGGCATAGCGAGTCAGCTTATAATCCTTGACTTCCCTTTCAGACCCACTCCCGAGGCTAACCATTTTGTTGACCTCAACAAAATGGTCTCCACCTGCTGTTCTTGTCGTTTCCGCAGATACTATCGCCCTGTTTATAGCGACCTCGAAATTACGCCATTCGGCATAGCCGAGGTGCTTCTGCAAATCCCGTGCATACCAATACTCAACGCCTGTCTCTTCATCAGTATAGGCAAGGTCATCAAGAGTGATCTTGCGAGTTTCTATTTCTTGTTTGTCCATGATGCCCTTTCTTTTGCTTTAAGCGAAACTCTATCTGTCTACCTGCCCTTTTTGGCCTTTGCTGCTCGTTCTTCCTTGGAGAGCGTCGCTTCTCTGAAGACCTGTTTGGCGTCCAGGTCAAAGGCCGTGTGAAGGGCCTGCTGGGCGGTCTGGGACTTTTTGGTGTCGATGACGACGCTGATGCGGATGGCCGAGGTGGAAATCATCTCTATGTTGATGTCGTTTTGGCTCAGCACCTTGAACATCTTGGCGGCGATGCCCGGATTGGTGCGGAGCCCCGCCCCAACGAGGCTGAGCTTGGTTATCTTGGTATCGACGAGATACTCGCGCGCGCCGAGCCTGGCCACCTGCTTGTCGAGCACGGGGCGGAGCCTGTCGAGGTCTCCGGCCGGAGCGGTAAAGGAGATGTCGGTGAGGCCGTGCTCGGAGATATTCTGTACTATCATGTCCACATTGATATGCGCCTTGGCAATGGCGCTGAAGACATCGGCCGCAATGCCCTTGGTGTCGGGCACGCCGCGAATCGTTATCTTGGCCTCCGAGTTGTCGTACGCAATGCCAGAAACAAGTGCCTGTTCCACGGCTTCCTCCTTAACAAACGTGCCCGGATTATCGCTGAAGGCGCTCCGGCAGTACAGGGTTACGTTAAAATTGCGGGCAAACTCCACGGCTCGCATCTGTAAGGCACCCGAGCCCGCGGCCGAGAGTTCCAGCATCTCCTCGTAGCTGATGCTCTCGAGTTTTTGCGCCCTCGGTACCACGCGGGGGTCAGCTGTATAGACGCCGTCCACATCTGAGTAGATCTCGCAGAGGTCGGCATGCAAGGCGGCGGCCAGTGCCACGGCCGAGGTGTCCGACCCTCCGCGTCCGAGCGTGGTGAGCTCACCGGTTTTGGTGAAGCCCTGGAACCCGGCGACGATGACGATATTGCCCTCGTCGAGCGCCCGCTCGAGCCGCTCCGTCTTGATGTGCGCTATCTGCGCCCTGTTGTGGCGTGCGGTGGTGACGATGCCAGCCTGGTGTCCGGTAAAGCTCTGGGCCCTGCATCCCAGAGACTCCACGGCCATGGCGAGGATGCTCATGCTCACTATCTCACCCGTGGCGAGCAGCAGGTCGAGTTCTCGCTCCGGCGGCGCGGGGTTGACCTCATGTGCCAGCGCCAGAAGGTCGTCGGTGGAACTCCCCATGGCGCTCACCACCGCCAGCACCTGATGGCCCTGCCGCTGATAGTCCACGAGTCTCTGCGCAGCCCTGCACATACGCTCAGGCGTCGCAACGGACGTTCCACCGAATTTTGTGACGAGTAAGCTCATGAAGCTATTGTAGCAGTCAGAGAGCGGGAAGAGCGGGGACGGGGCTGGGACGGGGCTGGTGTCCCACCGGTTTAAGTTGACAGGGGGACGGGGAGTTTTGTCAACTTTCTGCTAAAGTTCGTCCCCCTGTCAACTCCGTCCCCGCTGTCACACCATTAACTTCTCAACAAAGCTTGCGAGAGCGGCGGTGTCCTCAAAGCCAAAGCGGGGGATTTCTCTGGCGGCCGCCTCGGCCTCGACGCGCGGCATATCCGTTACCACGGCAATAATGGCGTTGCTTTCGCTACCCAGTTCCCGCTCAGCATCGCGCGGATTAGCCGCTCTGAACAGCTCCACCGTAGGCAGCCCGCTGTGGCGATAACCCTCAACCAGGATGATGTCGAGCGGACGCGTGCCCTGGGCCTCTCCGGCCTGAGACAGCGCCACCATGGCAGCGAGGGTGTTGGCGGCGTCTTCGGGGGCATCCAACTCGCGCACCAGCGCTATCTTGTCGGGTGCGCTCACTACCGTAAACCGGCTGCCCGCCCGGGCGTGACGCCAAGAGTCCTTGCCCTCGATGTCAAAGTCGAATCCCGCGTGACCGTGGTGCTTGAGCGTGCCCACGTTGTAACCGCGCCGGGTAAGCTCGGCGATGAGCTTTTCGAGGAGCGTGGTCTTGCCGGAGTTCTGTTTGCCTACAAAGGCGAGTGCGAGGATTGCCATGAGTCGTCCTTTGGTTCATCGGTCAGCTGGCCTGCAAGTTTGGGGTGTGTCAGGGGGACGTAACAGTTGACACATCAGATTGACACATCGGGTTGACAAAAAGCCCCGTCCCCCTGTCAACCCCCCTGTCAACCTGCACTGCTTCACCTGCGGCAAGGCTGGCGGGCACGTCGATGATGCGCTGGTTGGCCGAGCCACGCCAGGTGAGAGCATGCGATGCCTGGGCAGCCTCATAGGGACCATCCACCAACACGTCCACAAGAGTGAGCAGTTCCCGCGCCTCGGCACTGGGCGTGCCCGAAACGAGCTCCTCAAAGGTATAGCCGCTGTAGGCCCAGACCGTGAGCCCGCGCGCCCGGGCCCAGTGCGCAAGCTCCCGGAGGGGTGCCGCCTGTTCAAAGGGCTCACCACCGGTAAGCGTGATGCCTGCCAGAAGCGGGTTGGCCTCTATCTGGCGCTCGAGCTCTTCCAGTGTGGCCTCGCGGCCTCCTCCAAAAGTCTGGGCACCGGGGTTATGACAGCCCACGCAGCCATGCGTACAACCCTGGGTAAACACGGCAAACCGTATGCCCGGGCCGTCAACAATGGAGTCGTCGGCTATGCCGAAGATGCGCAGCGTGGTCATGGGGAGGACACTCTTCTCCTGGGCCACTACTCCAGGTGTGCCGAGGCGTTCTCCGCGCTGATTTCCGCATTGCTCACGCCGTGCTTGACGCGCTCGCTCTCTTCCTTGCGCTTGGCATTGTTAAAGCGGTCGAGCGTGCCCACCAGATAACCGGTAATACGACGGATGCGCTCAAAGGGCACATCGCCCTCCTCGCGGCCACACTTGGGGCACCGGTCGCCGATGATGCCGTTGTAGCCACACACCGGGTCGCGGTCCACCGGATGGTTGACGGAACCATAGCCTACGCCGCTCTCCTTCATATGGCGGATGATGGCCTCAAAGGCCTCCAGATTCTCGGTTGGGTCGCCATCCAGCTCCACATAGGAGATGTGCCCGGCGTTGGTGAGGGCATGATAGGGCGCCTCCAACTCTATCTTTCTGAATCCGTTGATGTCGTAATACACCGGGATGTGGAAGCTGTTGGTGTAGTACTCGTGGTCGGTGACACCGGGGACGACACCATAGCGTTCACGGTCAAGGGCAACAAACCGTCCGGAGAGCCCCTCGGCCGGTGTGGCCAACAGCGTAAAGTTGAGGCCGTCCTCGGCCGCCCTCTCATCCAGATAGCGACGCATGAAGCCGATGATCTCCAGCCCGAAGTTCTGGGCTCGTTCACTTTGGCCATGGTGCTCGCCGATGAGCGCTACCAGGGTCTCCGCCAAACCGATGAAGCCCAGTGAGAGCGTGCCGTGTTTGAGCACCTCGCCCACCTCGTCGTCCCAATTAAGCGTGTCGGAATCGACCCACACACCCTGGCCCATCAGGAAGGGCATGTTATAGACCCTCTTGTGGCTTTGGATGGCAAAGCGCTCCAACATCTGCTCGCAGACCAGGTCCAGCTTGGATTCCAGAAGCTCAAAAAAGAGGTCCTTGTTGCCATGTGCCTTGATGGCCAGCCGGGGCAGGTTGACAGAGGTAAAGCTGAGGTTGCCGCGGCCGGGCGTAATCTGCTTGTCCTTGTCATACACGTTGGCGATAACGCGGGTGCGGCAGCCCATATAGGCCACTTCGGTCTCGGGCGTTCCCTTGTAGAAGGCCGCGTTGAATGAGGCATCCAAAAACGAGAAGTTGGGGAAGAGCCGCTTGGCGCTCACCGCGCAAGCCTGCTTGAAGAGGTCGTAGTTAGGGTCGGAGGCATTGTAGTTAACGCCCTCTTTGACCCGGAAGATCTGTATGGGAAAGATGGGCGTCTCGCCATTGCCCAAGCCTTCCTCGGTGGCGAGCAGGATGTTCTTTATGACCATGCGCCCTTCTGCCGATGTGTCCATGCCGTAGTTGATGGACGAGAAGGGCGTCTGAGCACCGGCACGGGAGTGCATGGTATTGAGGTTATGGATGAAGGCCTCCATGGCCTGATGGGTAGACTTGTCCGTATCTGCCGTGGCCTGACGGGCGGCATAGCTCTGGGCAGCCTCGGCGGTATCGGCGTCCAGATCCATCTCGGCTATGAGGGCGGTCTTCTCCTCGCTGAGATAGCCCAGATCCATGATAAGGCCCGGCTTGACACCCACCTGTGCCTCGATGCGCGAGACCAGGGCATCGACCTTGTTTTTGGCGTCGCTCACATTGGCGAGCAGGTCAAGGGCTGCCGCCAGGTTTTTCTTGTAGAAACTGCGATAGGTCTTGCTGACACCCTCCGCCATGCCGTAGTCAAAATTGGCTATGGACTGGCCACCATGCTGGTCGTTCTGGTTGCTCTGGATGGCGATGCAGGCAAGCGCCGAATAGCTGGTGATGCCACTGGGCTCGCGCAGCACGCCGTGTCCGGTGGAAAAGCCGCCGCCAAAGAGCTTGATGATATCGATCTGGCAGCAGGTGGTGGTGAGGGTGTAGAAATCCAGGTCGTGAATATGGATGTCGCCCTCGGCATGGGCGTTGGAGTGCCGGGGGTTGAGCACCTGGAGCTTGTAGTACTGCTTGGCTGTTTCTGAGCCGTATTTGAGCATGGTGCCCATGGCGGTGTCAGCGTCGATGTTGGCGTTTTCGCGCGCCACGTCAAAATCCTTGGCGTCGGCATGGGTGAGCCGGTCAATCTTCTGCATCAGCTGGGTATTGAACTCGCGCGCGCGCGACCGCTCGTCGCGATACTTGATGTAGAACCGGGCGATCTGGAAATAGCCGTGCTCGTCGAGCACCTCCTCCACGAGATCCTGGATGCCCTCAACGGTGGGAACGCCCTCGATGGCGCCGTTCTCAATCTTATCCCGTACCGCCTGGGCCAGCTTGGTATAGGTCTGGGCACTCGACAGGTTGCCCGAGGCAATAAAGGCCTTCTCAATGGCGTCGCTTATCTTGCTGAGCTCAAACTCGACGGCGCGTCCGTCGCGCTTGACAATACTGGTAACCATGCTGTGTTCCTCTCTCTGCTGCGTATAAGCTGCGTTTGTTGTAACTCTTGGGTTTTGCACAAGGATTCCACAGGAATCCACTGCTTATCCACAATATCTTGTGCTTATCCCGTAAGCGATGAGAATATATGGTAGCTCTAGAGCGCGACGGACGCAAGGACTTTTCAAAGTTTTTTCTATAATTTTTGCGAGAGGTTACCGCGCTGTAGCACGGGAGCCCTCCCCCGTGGTTGCGAGCACAGCTCTTTCCTGTCTCAGCCCTGCCGGCTGACAGCCGTTTCCAAGAGCTCGTCCAACAGGGCACCGAGGCTGGTGTCTGAGGCAGCAGCGGCCATGGGGATAAGGGAGTGCTCCGTCATGCCGGGCGAAACATTGACCTCCAATACGCGGGGTCTCTGCCCGTCCCAGATCATGTCGATGCGACTGAGGTCGCGGCAGCCCAGTGCCGTGTGCACCTCAAGCGCGGCAGCCTTGATGGCACGGAGCGCCTCGTCCTGTGCCGGTTTGTCCAAAGCCAGGCTCAAAGGCCGTGGCGGACAGTAATAATCAACCAGGTCGGTGTCCTGGCGGGCATCGGTGTCAAAGAACCCGCGCTTGGGGGCTATCTCCACCGGCGGCAGAACCCTGACGTTCTCGCCATTGCCCATAACGCCCACCGCCAGCTCAAGACCCTCTATCCACTCCTCCATGATGACGGCGGAGTCAAAGGAGAAGGCATCGAGCAGCGCGGCGCCCACATCGTCTTGACTCTCCACGCGGCTCACGCCCATCGCGGAGCCACCACGCGCCGGTTTGACGGCCAGAGGGTAGCTGCCGAGGTGCTTGGGAATGAGGTCCAGGGCAGCGGCCGCTCCCATATCCTTGAACGAGACGGCCGCGAGCGAAACGCGCCTGGGCCACGATGCCGCTCCCTGCTCGGCGCTCTCCCCACGGCATTGCCGGTGGGCCATCACCGCATACGGCAGAGCCGACTTGTTCCAGAACACGCGCGCGACATGGGAGCTTGAACCCACATAGGCAATATCGAGATACTCCAACAGCGCCTGAATGGTGCCGTCCTCTCCCCCCTTGCCATGCAGGGCGAGGTAGACCACGTCGATATGCTGCGTGCGAAGCGTCTCTACGAGGTTGGCATCGGTGTCGAGAGGCAGCACCTCATGGCCCCGTTTGCGGAGCGTCTCAGTCACATGCCTGCCACTCTCCAAAGAGAACTCACGCTCAAAGGAACTGCCACCCATTAAGACTGCTATCTTGTACGGCATAGTACGGCTCCCTATAATAGTCCGGCATCAATAAACGTGCGATACAGCGCGAGGCGCTCCTCGATAACGGCCCCGAGCCGCTTGAGTGCCTCAGTGATACTCTCGGGCTTCTCATAGCAAAAGGCAATCCTGAGGGCGTTGCGGCCAAGGCCACTGCCTCCCGGGTAACAGCCATCTCCCGGCACAAAGGTAACCCCCCTGTCCAGCGCCACACTGAGCAACTGCGGCGTATCCACGTAGTCCGGCAGGCTGACCCACACAAAGAGGCCGCCCTCCGGATGTGTCCACGTGGCCTCGGGCGGAAAGTACTCCTTCAGGGCCTCCAGCATGGCGCTCCGGCGCTCTTTATAGAGCTCGCACATCCGGGCAAGCTCGCCGCGCCAGTCCGTGTCGTTGAAGTAATGCTCCACAATAACCTGGTTGAGGGCGCTGCCGCAGAGATCGGTGCCCTGCTTGACCATGTTGAGTTTGGCCAGGACCGGACGAGGCGCAATGACCCAGCCGGTACGCAGCCCCGGGGCAAACACCTTGGAGACCGTGCTGAGGTAGACGACGTTCTCATCCATTGAGCGGAGCGTGGGCACGGGCTCACCACTGTAGCGCAGGCGCCCATACGGGTCGTCCTCAACGACCAGGAATGTATAGCGGCGCGCCAGCTCGAGCAGATGTCTGCGCCGGGCAAGGCTCATCGTGACACCGCCAGGATTCTGGAAGGTGGGAATGGTATAGAGGAACTTGACCCCGTGCCTGCCGTCCGGGCTTTGGGCAATCAGACGCTTGAGTTCTTCTTCCAGCACACCGGTCTGCATGCCCTCCTCGTCAAAGGGAATGGTGAGAATGTTGGGCTCATAGGCCGAGAAGGCCTGCAGGGCGCCCATATAGGTGGGGCCTTCGGTGATGACGGTGTCGCCTCTGTCGATAAAGGTCTTGCCAATGAGGTCCAGTGCCTGCTGGCCGCCCGTGGTGATGGTCACGTCTTCCGTGGTGATGAAGATGTCAAAATCCTCCATGAGCCGGCAGACGAGCTCCTTGGTCTGCTTGCGCCCCGTGGTGTTGCCATACTGCAGTCCGGCAACGCCCTCGCTACACACCGCGTCGGCGGCTACTCGGCTTACGACGTCAAGCGGCAGGCTTCTGATGTCGGGCATGCCGCCGCTCAAACTGATGATGTCGCTGCGCGACGCGGCGGCAAAGAGGTCGCGCACGGCGCTCGTACGCATGGACACGACACGCTCCGCGTAATCGTCCTGCCATTCGTCAAACTGTATGAGCCCGGGTACCTGCATGGCACTATACGATAACGGTTCTTGCCCCATTTGTCATTGACACGACGCCAACAGTCCGTTGAGCACCTCGATTGCTTCCAACAGCGCCGCTTGGGAAGGGGATGAGATACGCACACGCATCTGCTGCTTCTCACGCGAGATCCAACGGGTGTTGCCGGCAAAGACCTGGCCTGGGTAGGCCCTTACCAGAAGCTCGATGGCGAGGTGTTCCGCGGCATGAGGCAACAGGGCACCCGTGAGCCGGTCTCCAAAGGTGGCAGGAACATCCTGGGCTTGCGCCCTGGCACCACTCCCTGCGTTTTTGCAGGCGTGCTGGGCGAGTGAGGGGTAGTGCTCGAGCAGGAGGTTCGCCAACTCAGGCGTAACCACCGGCTGGGTGCCGAGGATGGCAAGGTCTGCCCAGGCGAAGTGGTCGTCGCTGCCGCAGCGGAGGATCTTTAATCTACCAGGCGCCACTTGATAGTGCGGACGCCCCAACCAAACTCCGGGGTCTCCGCGCCAAATGCCGTGCAGACGCCGGGCTGGAGGTCAAACAGCCTGCCGTCCGTGGTCATCTCGCCGGTATCTACGATTCTGCAGCGGAGGATGACGCCGCCGTACATAAGCTCAACGTAGCGGCCCATGAGATCAACATGGTTGATATGGATGCCTATGTCCATGCTCGTGAGGGTAAGCTCGGTACCCAGGGCCGTGTGTGTTCCGGCACTGCTGGGCCCGTACGCAGAAGCTTTGGTGGTAAACCAGCCGTCCTCATCCGGCTCGCCAAAACGCTGAATCATCGTGATATCGGCGATGGCAGCTTCCAGGTCTTCCACTCCCCTGTCCAAGGGTTGTGCGAGCTGGCTCACCGTCTGCGTGGGCTCTGCCGCCAACTGCTCAGGCGCCTCAAAGCGGACCGCCGACACCGCAACCGAAGAAGGGACTGTCGTAGAGACAGACTGGATACGACCAACGCCAATGACCTGGTCGGCAGACTCGGAACTGAAACTAGCGAAGGCCTGGGGCAGAGAACACAGCAGGCAGACCGCAAGTGCCACTGCGGCCAAAACAACGCTTATCATGTGTACGGGAAGCCGGGTGCTTCCTGCTTTGTCTTCTGGCATACGCTCCTACCTTGACAAACCAATACAACACGCAACCAAAGGCTGCGCGGCACCCGCTACAGTTGAGAGTGTGTTTCCAGTGCCCTGCCGGGCAACTGACAGCAATCCAATGAACCATCAAGTGCCAGCAAGCGAGCCGAAGTTCCCATGAGACAAATCGGCCGCTTGATGAGCGGCAGGGAAGTAGTATAGCGCACCCGCCGCCGTTTGTCTCGGGAGAAAGGTTACAGTTTCGTCTGCGGTGAAGGGGTGGGGCACCATGAGCTTCTACCGCTGATACGACAGTCGCCGCCAGACAGAAAAATCCGAGGTAGATGCCTTGTTTGCGGGTAAATATAGGTGTACCAAAACCTATAGGTTTTGG
>JAISEO010000021.1 GCA_031264075.1 Coriobacteriales bacterium
GCGGGCGGCCTCCCGGGGGCTGGGCCGGGGGGCTGGCCGCGGTGGCTGCGGGCGGGCGGCGGGCGGGGGGGGGGGGGCCCCGTCTTAGCCCATGCACTTCCGGCGCACGAGGCGCCGTATGCCTCTGAGCCAGTGACCCTTGCAAGCGAGGGTGCACCCAGCTCTGACACCGATGTAAGCTCTGAGCCCGATTCCTATTCCGACGCCACTTCCGCAGGCGACTCCGAAAACTCCTCAACAACAGAAGAAGATGCCACGCAACAGGAAAGCGCCAGCGCTGCCACAGGCACGGGCGCAGATGCGTCCGCCTCCGCAGACACCGCCAACACCGCCACCGACACGACAGCCACCAACGCAACCGAGGCATCCCCAACAGACAGCGCAGGACTCGCTCCTCTAACCCTTGAGACCGACGGTGACATCGCGCCTGCGGCCACGACGGAAAGCTTCAGCTTCCAGGTGAAGACGACCGTGGCTTACCAGAGCTTTTCCATCCCCACTTCGGGGCTCTTAAACGGAACGCCTCCGCTAAACACATTATTGCCTCCCACTGATTTCTCTAAGTCTTACAACTGGAACATTGACTGGGGAGACGATACGAGCGAGACCAAAATGGGCACAAGTGGGATAGCGCTTCCCAACGCCGCCGGCATTCCGCACACTTACGCCTCTGCCGGCACCCACACCATCACCATCACACCGGCAGACGCCGAACCCGAAGCCTGGTTGGGCGCCTTTGGGTTTTACAACAACACGACAGCAGGCACCGCTAATGTTGTCGCCAACAAAATGAAGGTGACCGCCGTTCTTTCCGGCTTCACGCCACTTATGACGCGCACGCAGGCTCAGATAGATGGCATAAACGCTACGACTCCGCCCACCTACGAGTGGGCCTACACCTTCTACAACTGCAAGGCCCTCACCACCACCGGCCCAGGCTTCAGTTTAGGTTGGGACGACGTTGTGGCGCTAGGCGACTACTTCGGCGCCGGTCTGTTCTATTCCAACGACTCCGTCAACACCAGTATAAATGACATCACAATGGACGATGCCTTTACCCTGCCACAGGGTAACGCCTTAAAGACGATAGGCAACAGCTTCGCCCGAGAGATGTTCTTCTCCTGCAGAGGTGGATTTACGATGGGAAAGGCGTTTAATTTTCCCCAGAGTGAAAACCTCACGACGATAGGCGACAGCTTTGCCTATCGGATGTTTACGTGGTGCGATGGCCCCGCCTTTACGATGAACGACGTGTTCACCTTCCCTCAAAGCGACCTTTTGGAGACGATAGGCAACGGTTTTGCCTCTGAGATGTTCAGGCGTCCCGAAGCAGCGGTCTACTCCGATGCCATTACCATGGGCGCCGCCTTTAACCTGCCCCAGAGCAAAAGTCTTACACGGATAGGCAACAATTTCTGCCACCAGATGTTCAGCGACCAACCAGGAGCAGCCCTTACGATGAACGACATCTTCACCTTCCCCCAAAGCAACGTTTTAGAGACGATAGGCACCGACTTTGGTCGTCAAATGTTTTCGCCCTGTGCCGGTCCTGCCTTTACGATGGGCGCCGCCTTCACCTTCCCTCAAAGCGAGAAGCTCACGGCGGTGGGTAGTGGCTTTGGCCAACAGATGTTTTACAACGACGATGGTGACGCATTTACGATGAACGACGTGTTCGCCTTCCCGCCGGCCCTCACGGAGGTAGGGGCAAACTTCGGCAACGCGATGCTTTCACAATGTAACGGTCCCGCTTTCACGATGAACGAGACTTTCACGCTGCCTCAGACTCTTACGAAGATAGGCAATTCTTTTGCCAGCGGCATGTTTAGCTACTGCACCGCTCCCGCTTTCACGATGAACGAGGTGTTTAATCTGCCGCAGAATGCGACCACTATAGGCGATTCGTTTGCCTCCGGTCTGTTCGGCCACTGCTCCGCTCCCTCCTTCACGATGAATGAGGTGTTTAATCTGCCGCAGGGCGAAAACCTTGAGAAAGTGGGGAATAATTTTGCCCAGGACCTGTTCTCCACCTGCTCCACTCCCGCATTCACGATGAACGAGGTGTTTACCTTGCCGCAAGGTGAGAACCTTAAAGAGGTGGGCACCTATTTCGGCTACCGGATGTTTCAGAGTTGCTCGGGTACTGCTTTTACGATGAACGACGCGTTCGCTTTGCCACAGAGCGCGGCCTTGACGGCGATAGGGACGAACTTCGCTCAAAGCATGTTTGGCGGTTGTGCGGGCAGTGCCTTTCAGGTAAATGACGTGTTCGTCTTTCGGACGGCCTCAAGCACCGGTGCCTACACCTCCACTTTCGCAGGCGTCATCGAGCCCCAGAAGCGTACGGCGACTTCCATTATCGGAAGCGTTAGTGAGCCTGGCGCCGCCGTGGGCACCTTCACGGGAGCCACGGGTTTTCTTGACCGCGCCTTTCTCGCTACCAACTGGGGAGGGGATGGGCTCACATCTAATGCTACCGTCACCTTCCATAACAGTGGGTTTGCGGCGGTAAGCTTTCCGCAGGGTAGTGACCCTTGGACAAGCATGGAAGTTCCTGCCGCGCAGGGATACGCGGTGCCGCTTCCTGGCGTTGAGTTTCCTGCCAACTACGCTATCTCGTCGTGGTTTACCGACCCGGAGTGCACACAGCCGTGGAATCTCATGTCTACGGTGTCTGCTGCTACCCTGGACCTCTACCCAAAGGTCTACGCGCTCACTACTGACCATGCCTCCCTGTATGACTTCGGCTCCCTGCGCGAGGACGCCGCGCGACCTTCTGCTCACGCCTTTACGGTAGCGAATACCGGCATGGGTACGCTCACGAACGTAAAGGCCACGCTTGTCGGTGCTGACGTCGACGCCTTTGAGATTGCCTCACCTGCCGTCGGCACCGGTGGAAGTGCTCTGCTCGGAACCGGGGGCATCATCTCTTCCGGCTCAACAGGCAACACAGCCGCCGTCAACGTCATGCCCGCAGAGGACCTGCTCCCGCGCAGTGAGCCCTATAGCGCCGTCCTTGTCGTCGAGGCTTCAAGGGGCATCTCGCTTTCCTTCTCGCTTTCCCTCACGGTTTACCCGGCGGACCGAACAGTACCCGACCAAACGGTCTCCCTCATCCAACACGCGGGAGATGATCGCTTCGACACCGCTGTCAGGGCATCCCAGAAGGCCTACCCCGATCCTACTGCGGTAGACAGTGTCATCGTGTCGTTCTCACATAACTTCCCCGACGCGCTCGCCGCGTCCTACCTCGCGGGAGTGGTTGACGCTCCCATACTGCTCACCACGGCTACGGCCCTTCATACGACGACCCTGGCTGAGCTCTACCGCCTGAGCCCCACGACCATCTATATCACCGGAGGCGAAGTGGCCATAGAAGAGGGAGTTGAGCAGGCACTCAGGGGCCTTTCCTTCAAACCTGCGGTCAAGCGTTTGGGAGGGGACACCCGTATTCAGACAGCCGTGGCCCTGGCCGATGAGGCAACGAGCAGGGGAGAAGCGCCTCGCTCGGCCTTTGTAGTCTGTGCCGGAAACTACCCCGACGCCCTCTCCGTAGGATCGCTTGCCGCTTCTCTTCATATCCCTGTACTGCTGACGGAACAAGACGCGCTTTCTGAGGAGGCAGGGAGCTTCCTGGAGGATAACGCCATCAAGGACGTCATCATCGTCGGAGGCAGCTCTGTCGTATCCAACAGCGTTGTCGCCGGGCTCCACGGGCTTGCTTCCAAGCCGAGTGTCTCCCGTTGGTTTGGCACCGATCGCTATGCCACGGCCAAGGATGTTGTGGACGAGGCGACGGCCAGATGGAACCTTGCTCCCAGCTCTATCGGCATTGCGTCGGGCGAGGACTTTCCTGACGCGCTCGTAGGCGGAGCAGCCATGGGAAACAGGGGCGGCCTGCTTGTCATCAGCCCCTCGAAGACACTGAGCGACGCCGCTCAAAGCGTTATCGCAGCAAACAGGACGACCCTACAGGAAGTGGAGCTATTCGGAGGGAATGCTGTTATCGACCTCAGTGAACCGGTATTGGCGCTGTTTCCGTAAAGGGAAGTAACACAGCGATACGGGAGCGTGCTCTGGGACTACCCAGGCGCGCTCCTGCTGCCTGGCCTCTGGTGGCGTGGGTGCTGGCTGGGAGCCGCCCGCGGTCATCACTTCGTTTCAGCCCATGCTGTGGATTAAGATATCTGTTCGTCATCCAGGTCTTTCTCCCCTCTTTGCACTGTCAAGCGCTTGTACGACGTTGACGTTGGTTCCACTGTAGCCTATAATGTTTCTACATTTGTTTCTACTGTTTGGAGCCCTCATGCAAAAGACGATACAGAGATGGGGCAACAGCTGCGCCGTGCGTATTCCAAAGACGGCACTGGCTGCTGCTGGGCTTAAAGAAGATGACCTTATCACCATTATGGGTGAGCGTGATACCGGACGCCTGATAATCGAGAAGGCTGTGCCCTCCTTTCAGCATATACCGATGGCTCAGCGACTGGCTGGTTTCACCGGCGAATATGAACCGGAAGATATTGAAGTCAGGCCCGTCGGTGACGAGGTGTTTTGGTGAGCAGCTACATCCCTCGCCAAGGCGATATCATCTGGTGTGTCTTTGACCCACGCAAAGGACACGAGCAGCAAGGCAGACGCCCTGCCGTCGTTGCGTCCAATGGGGTGACGAATGCTTTCTTGAACGGTCGTGCGATGGTCTGCCCCATCTCCAACACAAACAAGGGCTACCCGATACAACCGGCACTGGATGGCCGCACCAGAACTCAAGGCGTTATCCTGTGCGATCAAGCAATGGTCTTAGACCTTAAGGCCAGAAAAGCGGAGTTCGTTGAGCGGGTGCCCGACGATATCCTGGCTGATGTCGTGGACATCATCATAGGCATGGTGGAGTTGCTCTGAGCTGCTCTGATAACCAGAATCAAGCGCCAGTATCGGGGTTTTACACAGGCACTTCAGACATCGTACGCAGCACGGCGGTGAGCCACTGTACGTGTGCGTAGGCCTGTGTGTTGAGAAGCAAAAGTTCTCGCAACACAGATCCTTTCTATCTGTTATAGTGTATATATAACAAAGGAGGTCTTCCGTGTTTCTCTCCATAGAACCTGCAAGCGATAGACCGCTCTATACGCAGATTCGTAATCAGATAGTGGACGCCCTCGTGCGAGGCGAGCTTGTCGAGGGTGACCGGCTCCCTTCGGTGCGACAGCTTGCCGTGGATCTCGGTATCAACCTGCACACCGTCAACAAGGCCTATCGCGTGCTTGCCGACGACGGCTATCTGAGCCTCAACGGACGGAGCGGAGCCCGTATCATCGCGCCGCCCCGATATACTGCCGATTATCTGGAAGAACTCCAGGCCACGCTTGCCCGCCTTTTCATCGAAGCGCAAAGCCAGGGCATCGACGCCGCGCTGTTTCAAACGACCGTCAACCAGGCCCTTGCCGCCACACCCAAAGTACCATCTCTGAAAGGAGAGGATCATGCTGCTTGCCATCCTGCTTATTGCTGACCTCCTGCTCATCACCTGCTTTGCCTTTATCCCCTATGTCACCCGGCGCACCGAGCTCTTCGGTGTTACCCTGCCCGCGGAGCACAGCCGCGACCCGGAGCTGATGCGCCTGCGCGCGTCTTATCGCAACCAGATGCTCGTGGCTGGCGCGCTGCTCGTGGCACTCAGCGTCTGGCTTGGCCTCGCGTATCCCCTCGATGACACGACACCGTCTTTCGTATACCTGGCCGCGGTGTGCGTCTACCTGCTCCTGAGTTTTGCCCTCTATCTGCCCAAGCATTATGTGATGAAACACATCAAGGCCCAGCGCGGCTGGGACCTCGTACCCACAGACAAGACCGAGGTCGTTCTGGCCGACACCACCCCGCCTGCGCGCGATGTTGTCTCGCCGGTGTGGCTTTTGCTGTTTCCGCTGATTATCCTGCTTACGCTGGGAGCGGTCTGGTTTGTATGGCCCCAGGTGCCCGACGTCGTCCCCATCCACTTCAACCTCGAAGGCGTTGCCGATGGTTTTGCCAGCAAGGGCCCGGTGCCGGTACTGTTGTCTATTGGGGCACAGGTTTTCATGGCAGCCCTCTACGTCTTTATCTATGTCCTCATACGCAGGACGAAACGCCAGATAGACGCAAGTAACCCGCGCACGTCCCGCCTACAGGACGTGCGGTTCAGACGACTGCTCAGCGGTTTTCTCATTGGCATGGGCGCTCTACTTGAGCTCATGTTCGGTGCCCTGCTGTTGATGTCGCTTCTGGGCGTTCAGCAGATGTGGCTGATACTCGGCCCCTCGCTGGCACTGCTTGTGCTCGTGTTTGTCTTTCTGGCAGTGTTCATGTTCCGGGTGGGACAGGGCGGGAGCCGCCTGCGCGATGAGCCCACAGAGGCCGCCCCGCCGTCTACGACCAAGGTCAATGTCGATGACGACCGCTACTGGAAGCTCGGCCAGTTCTACTTCAACCCGGCTGACCCCGCGCTTTTTGTCGAGAAGCGCTTTGGCATCGGGTACACCTGCAACTTCGGCCGCCCCGCCGCGTGGGTTCTCATAGGGGCATGCATCGTGCTGATAGTGGCTGTGCTTGTAGCGGCGTTTCTTCTGGTTCCGCCAGGGCAATAGCGATTACCGTGTGAAAGGAGAACACAGTGGCCTGTCTGACCATCGAATCGGTATCCAAGCGCTTTGGTGACCTCCCGGTGCTCAAAGACCTCAGCTTTGAGGTGGAAGAGGGAAGCATCTTCGGGTTCATCGGCAAGAACGGCAGCGGCAAGACGACGACCATGAAGATAATCGTCGGACTGCTGAAGGCCGACCGGGGAACCGTCTCCGTTGAGGGAAGGCGCGTTACGTTTGGGGAGACGGCGACCAACCGCCTCGTAGGATTCCTGCCCGATGTGCCCGAGTTCTACGGCTTCATGAGCGCGCTGGAGTACCTCACCTTCTGCGGGAAGATAGCGGGCATGAACCGCCCGGACATTCTCCGCAAGGCACAGGAGCTGCTGGTGCTCGTCGGGTTGACGGGGGCTGAGACGCGCCGCCTGAAAGGCTACTCACGTGGCATGAAGCAGCGCCTCGGCATCGCACAGGCCTTGCTGCACGACCCGGTGCTCCTCATCTGCGACGAGCCAACGAGCGCGCTGGATCCCGTGGGCCGGGCGGAGCTGCTCGGCATCCTCTCAAGAGTGCGTGAGCGGACGACCATCCTGTTCTCCACCCATATACTCGCCGATGTCGAGAGAATATGCGACTACATCGGGGTCTTGGATCAGGGCTCGATAGCGCTGGAAGGCAAGCTCGATGTCATCAAGAGCACGCACCGCAGCGATGTCATCGTCATCGAGCTTGACCGGCAGATGCAGGGTGCCAGCACGAAAGCCGCCTCAGGAGACGGCACACTGCCACAAAGCCCTGCTCCGCCAGACGCCGGAGTGGAGCACAGTCCTGCTCCGCCAGACGCCGTGCTGCCGCAAAATCCTCCTCCCCCCGATGCCGTGCTGCCGCAAAACCCTGCTCCTCCCGTTGGCAGGCCTGTGCAGGGCCTCGCTCCCCCCGTTGGCAGGCCGGCGCATGACCCAGTTGGGAAGGCTGTGGACAGGCTGCGTGCACTGCCCTTTGTCCGCAGCGTGGAGTGGCGGGACGGGCTCATCCGCGTTGGCGTCCGTTCGGTGGAGACCGACGGCAGGCTGCTGCTTGCCGAGCTGGCAGGCGGCCCCTTCACCGTGCTCCGCTATCAGGTTCAGGAACCGACGCTCGAGAATCTGTACCGGGAGGTTATAGCATGAACGGTTTTCTGGCCTTTCTCTCCAAGGAGTGCCTGTTCTGCGTCCGCTCGCAACGCGTGCTCATCACCGTGCTGGTCTTTGCCCTCCTGGGAGTGATGAACGCCCCGCTTGCCTACTACACGCCGGCGATTCTGGAGCTTGCGGGTGCCGGAGACCTCGCTGACACCATGGGCATCGCCCAGCCCACGGCCCTTGAAGCCTGGGTGCAGTATTTTGGGAACGTCGGGCAAATGGGCATCCTGGCAGCACTCCTGCTCTGTGGTTCGCTGCTCTCGGGGGAGAAGAGCAAGGGGACGCTCGTCCTGCCCCTGACCAAAGGACTCGGACGGAGCGGCGTCATTGTCGCCAAGTTCATCGCCATGAGCGCCCTGTGGTCCCTCGGCCTGCTCGTTTCAGCCGCCACAAGCGCCGCCTGCACGCTCGGGCTCTTTCCCGGTGAGGACGTGCCTCATCTGCTGTTGGGGTTAGTGATGCTCTGGCTGCTCGGCATGTTCCTCCTGTCGCTCATCCTGCCGTCCTCGGTTGTGTTCAGGGGCAGCTTTGCCGGCCTGATTATCCCCGGAGCGGTCATCGTGGTACTGGGGATTCTCGGCGTCTTTCCCCAGCTCTTTTTCTGGAGCCCGCTCAGCCTCGGCGGAGACTCTGTACTGGTGATGTCCGGCGCCAAGGAGGCCGCAGTGCTGCTCGCACCAAGCCTGGTGGCAGCGATAAGCATCGTGGCCTGCGTGGTGGTATCGGTGATGCTCTTCAGGAAATCTGTTGTGTGAGCCGGGCCGAGGCGGGAACCAAGGCCAGGAATTATTGAACGACCTGACGTTGTATGAAGTGAGCAAAGAGAGGAACAGTAAAAGCCACAGCTCCGGCTTCTGGCGCGTAGATTATACCCTTTTTGATAAGACGGGAACGGAGTGAACTCAACGAGGATTGACTGGTTTTCAGCCTGATGGCCAACTCGGCTGTGCGGCTTGGCTTGTCTTCGTCTGCATATTACAAATCAGTGGATACTCTGTATAATTTGTGATATTTGCCGCTTGGAAATACGCTGGAGCGCGTGTGTGCTAAACATCACAGGGCGAATCTTCAACCTCGTCCACGAATAACGAGACAAACGCAAAGTTGACACAATCCACGAGGCCGCGGTTGGTCAGGCGGAGTTCGGGGAGACAGGCGAGCGGAATCAGCGCCATCGTCATGAAGGGAGACGGCAGGGGAGAGTCCATGAGCTTCCAGGCATTCGGTTCCTATCGTTCTTTAAGCAGATTCCACCTATGCTCTTTATGTGGAGGACGAAGAGGATGGTTCCTGTTGTATCGCTTGCTGCGTCCACAGAGTTGGGCAGATAAGAATAATGCCCCTTATCTGCCCATTTGTGGTAAACTATCGCAAATAAGCTGCATGTATATGGTGCAGGTAGACCAACAAGGATGAAAGTGAGGTACAAGATGTTTGAGTTGAAGCAACAGACCCCAAAATCAGGGGGGGGGGGGGGGCTCATAGCCTTGTAGAAGACCGCGCCGCCGCCACTCCCGCAGGCACGCATCACAACACTACGCATTATGGTAAAGAGGAAGCCGCAGGTTTGAGCACTGCGGTATTTTTATGCCCTGACACAGGCCGGAGGGGCTTCACGCTTGTAGAACTTATCGTTGTCATCGTCATCCTGGGCATTCTTGCGGCTATAGCGGTGCCGGCATTGACGGGCTACATCGAAAAGGCGAAGTGGCTGAGTATGGAGCAGGAGATAAGGGCCCAGAGAATTGCCGTCCAGACCATGATCGATCTGCAGTACGCCGAAAAAGGAGAATTAAAGGCGTATACTTCGGTCAACTTCGCGACTTCCGACGAGATGTTCAGGCAGGTATCTGTTTCTCCAAGCTACCCGGACTCATTCAGTATTACCAATTTTACCGCCAAGGGAAAGAGCGAGTACGAGAGTCTTACGGGCGATACAAAGAGCTTTACCGGCATGACGGAGAGCTCACCTACACAGAGCTACAAGGCGCAGACCGATCCCTCGGGAGCGATAAGGGCTTATGCGTATCAGGATACTCTGTATTTCAGCAGTACCAAGCAGCCCTATCTGCTCGTCATTTGTGTCGACGACATCGATGCAACGGACGACTCCACGCTGAGCTTTATCGCATACTACTATGGTACTGTGGCAAACGCCAAAGCTCGGGGCCTGACGAGTGGCATCAACATTTTTTCGGTGGAGAACGCCGTACATACCAAGCTGAACTGATGGGTTGCATGCCTGTCGGAGCATGAGTGAGAGGCCTGTAACCCGATAGATTGTATTGCTCTGTATCGCAACATGAGCCGTCCGTTCTTCCGTGTGCCTTCGATTTTAATTGCACAGAATATACTGTGCGTTGTCTTTACAGTGCAAAATATCATGCTACAATATGGAAAAACGTAGACAAAGCACAGTAAGGAGTGATTCCTATGGCCGAAACAACGAATCTGAGTATCAGGATAGACCGCGGCCTGAAAGACAAGGCCGACAGGGTCTTCAACGCCCTCGGCATGAACCTCACCACCGCGATTACCGTATTTGTGCGCCAGGCGGTGCGACAAAGAAAAATACCGTTTGAGATTTCGCTTGACGCAGCGCACACTGAGCACAACGTGACCTTGGCCGAGGCAATGGCGGCTTCTGAGCTTATCTGGCAGGCATCCGTTCAAAACGGAACAGACAGTATGACGATGGACGACATTGACGCGGAAATCGCGGTGGCTCGCAGGGAGCGCAAGGCAAGGGCGGGTTCATGACAGGTGTATCCGCTGTACTCGACACGAATATCCTGGTTTCGGCCCTGCTTTCTCCGCTCGGAAACCCGGCAAAGGTATACAGCATGTTTCTGACGGAAACCTTGCACGTGGTATACAGCCCAGGGATACTTGCTGAATACACCGAGGTTTTGTTCAGGCCACGTTTGCGAATACCGACGGAAGCGGCAGAGAAAGTGCTCAGGGCCATTCAGGGACACGGGAGACGAATAGAGCCTTTTCAAGAGTAAGTTCATGGCTTGCGATGGCGTCACTGATCTCATCGCAGTAGGTGACGATGTGACGGAGTGTTGAGAGGTCGCGTTCACCTGGCTTCATAGACAATCAGTTCCTCGCGCTCGACGTTCGTGCGGACATCATCGAAGAGTGAACCGGATAGCACCACGTCAACAGGCATCTGGAAGCTGTCCTCAAGCGCCAACTCGAATCCTGTCAGCTGAAAAAGGCCGCGCAGGCTGCCACGGTCGATGACATGGAAGTCGAGGTCGCTAGTCGGGGAGGCTTCTCCCCGTGCGTACGAGCCGAACAGCGAGAGCTTCCCGATGCCATACTCTCGGGAGATCGGTGCGACGATTCGTCTTATTTCCTCGATGCTGTACATCCTGCTCCTCTATCTGGGTGCTTGCAGATATTCCTGGCATCCCGCGCCTTTCAAAGTCGGCGGAACCCTTTGATCCTCATTATAGAGGCTTGGGGAGAAGATGTCCCTGCAGACTATCGTTCTGCCGACTTTGGGACGGGGCTGGTGTCCCACTGTATCCTGTCATCTCATCGTTCCTTCACTCCGTGGGACACCAGCCCCGTCCCCCCTGTCCCAGAGGAGACAATAGCATGCACCCTCTCTCCACCCTGTTGCAAGCCACCGTGTTCCATTTACCCAGACAAAGGCAGTCTTGACTATCTGCCGCTTCTCTGTTTGAGCTTTCATTTGCTACCATCCTTACTCGTTCGGTTTCACAGGCTCTCACCCCTGCTTGTTTATCCGGTAACGCTGCTCCTCCAGCATACGGCCCCAGATTAAACGGAGCATAACGTCAGCTTAAACGGAGGGTAAATCGGGGAGAAAAACCTCAAAGCTCGTGCCTTCGTCGATGGCGCTCTCTACCGTTATATACCCGTCATGGAGCTCCACGATCTTCTTGACGAGGGAGAGTCCGAGGCCGTTGCCGCCCAGCGCGCGGTCGCGGGCCTTGTCGGCCTTGTAGAAGCGCTCAAAGAGGTGAAGTTGGTCTTCCGGGGAGATGCCAACGCCGGTGTCGGAGATCCTGATGGTTGCGCCTGCGTTTCCGGTAGCGGCATTGGTCGCGCCCGCGCCCTTACCTGCCTCCCCGATTGTGTCCGTGGCTCCGTCCTCCACCGCAAGCGACACGGTAATGCGTCCGCCCTCGGGCGTGAACTTGATGGCGTTGTGCAGGAGGTTCACCCACACCTGCGAGAGCAGGCCCTCGTCACCGCAGAGTGTGTGGTGGGGCAGCTCGGCTTCCAGGAGGATGCCCTTTGCCGACCACTGCGGCTCAAAGGTCAGGATGATGTCCGAGAGCTGTGCATCCAGGCGAAACTCGGCCTTGCTGAGCGGGTCATTGTCCAGCGAAGACAGTTTGAGCAGGTTGTCGCTCAGCTTTGAGAGCCGCCTGCTTTCGGCGCGGATGATGCCTGCGTAGCGCAGCCGTTCGTCCAGGGGCAGCTCCGGGTTTTCGAGCAGCTCCGCAAATCCGCCTATGCTCGTCAGTGGCGACTGTATCTCGTGCGACACATCAGAGATGAAATCCTGCCGCATGGTCTCAAGCGTACCGAGATTCCGTGCCATGTCGTTGATGGCGTTGGCAAACTCCTCGTGCAGCTCCTCCTCCGCCTCAACAAACACGTTGAAGTCTCCCCTTGAGATGCGTTCCAGGGCATCGAGTATGATATGGTGCTGCCGTTCGTGTCGGTCTATCAGTTTGCGCCGCGCAATCCTTTGGAAGAGCACGACTACGAGAAAGAAGAGGATGAACCCCGTCCAAACAGCTATGAGGTACTGCGCAATGGGGGGCAGGGCGTCCGTCAACATCGAGCTGAGAGCAAATCCCACCGACAGAAAGAATGTGATGAAGAGCGCCGAGCCCAAAAGGCGCGCCACCCACTCAAGACGGCTGGGAGTCCGCTTCTTCACGCTACCACCTCCAGGCGATAACCCAGCCCGCGCACGGTTGCTATCCGGAAGCCAGAGGTTTCCGAGGGAAAGCGTCCACGCAGCCGCCCGATATGCACGTCGAGCGTGCGCTCGTTGCCGTCAAAGTCGTAGCCCCAGACATCCTCAATCAGGGTATCGCGGGAGAGCGTACGTCCCGGAAGCCCTGCCAGTCTGAACAGCAGCTCAAACTCCTTGCGGGGGATGTCTTCGCCGTTGACCGTGTAGCGGTTCCTGTCAATCGTGACGCTCCCCACAGAAACCACCTGCGATGCCTCGATGTTATACCGGCGGAGAAGGGCCCTCACGCGCAGGAGCAGCTCGGCTCCCTCAAAGGGTTTGGTGAGGTAGTCGTCCGCGCCTGCCTCGAATCCCTTGACCTTGGAGGGCAGTTCGCCCTTTGCCGTCAGCAGCAACACGGGCAGCTGTTCGTAGTACTTGCGCAGGTTGCGGCTCAGTTCGTAGCCGTCCATGTGGGGCATCATCACATCCACGATGCACAGGCTGAACCGCTCTTCCGCCATCTTGACGAGGGCGTCGCGTCCGTCTGTTGCCTCACGAGTCTCGAACCCGCCGTATGTCAGCACCGCACGGACCAGCTCTCGGATGTTGGGGTCGTCGTCCACTATCAGGATCTTGCTCATGCTCCACACCTTCTCGAGAGATTCCGGACTGTCCTATCGCGCTTCGCAAACCAAAGGACTGAGCGCGTTTGCCATTGTAACGCGCTCATGTAAACAGAGAGTAAACGCGGCAGAGAGCACGTGATGCTGCGCGCCAGAGCAGAGGCGGCGGCTACTCCGGTCACTCTCACAGCATTCACCGCCCCCGACCAGCCCGTAGTGCTGGAAGACTCAGAAGTCGGGGGGGGGGGGGGCTAAGTGCATTGATGTTGTAGCTACATTGTGGTAGCATGTGTTCAGTAATGCGAGCGACAAGTGTAAGAAATAGCCGCCACTGCTTAGTAGAAGCAACGAATCTGTGCTGTTGCAGGGCGGCGGAATGGAGACAACCGTGAGTGCCAGCGATACGATAAGGATCAGGGTCGAGCCTGAGATGAAGAGCGAAGTGCTTGCGCATTTTGCCCGGAAGGGCACCACGGTATCCCAGGCCGTGAGGGGCTTTCTGAGTGAGGAACTTCAGATTCCGCAGTCTCGGGCAGACAGGTTGGATGCACTCGCAGCGAGCGCAGAACAGAAGCTTTCCGCCTCGGGGCTCGCGGAGCCTACCATGTCGGAGATACTCGATTATGTAGAGGAAGTACGCCAGGAGCGCAAGGCAGACATGGCAAAAGCCTCATAGCATGATAGACATCGTCTTAGACACCAACGTTCTCATAGCATCACTCCTGCGACCGAATAGCTCCATCATGAGGGCGCTCAGAGCGATCATCGGCGACCCGGTTTCCTTTGTGATTTGCTACAGTTCGATTATGCTGGCGGAGTACAACGATGTGTTGTCACGGCCTGTCATCACCGGAAGGGGATTACGAGACGAGGCCGAAAAACTGATGGTCATCCTTGAAGAAGCGGGTGAAGAGATTATTCCCAAACCGGTCTATGCACTGGTCTATCCGGATAGAAGCGACCGTCCCTTTCTTGAGGCTGCTGTTTACGTCGATGGCATACTCTTAACAAACAACCTGCGGGACTTTCCCTTTGCTGGAGTAAACGTTATGGCACCCGATGAATTTTTGGAGTGGCTCGCCAGACGAAGCCGTACACGCAAGTGAGTCCACGCTTGTGGTGGCTCTACCCCGCAAAGAGCAGATTTCAGGTGCCAGACAACGCGTGTAAATGTAGAGAGACAGAGGTTCTGTCACTCATGAGAAGCTACAGGAACTGGTGGGGGGTGAGCGGGGCTGAGGTGATGCATCTGTCCCAGTCAAAAGTAGTGGTTTGTGTAGAGATTTGAGCTTTTCTACCCTTGCCCCTCAAGCCGCACTGAATATGCTAAAGTATCCCCAAGTAAGAAACACCGGCATGTGTACCGCAGAACTACACAGCAATCACCGCACAGGCCGTGTTCCACAAACAGGTGCCATGCAACAGGAAAGGAAAGTGGGACAAGCGATGTTCGAATTAGAGGCGAGTATCTCAAAACCGGGGGGGGGGGGGGGGGGCCCCACAAGACCCCTATAAACCCCCTGGGTGTGGCCAGGAAGGGGCGGGTCCGTCCCCCAAAACCACCACCCACCACCAAATGGGG
>JAISEO010000023.1 GCA_031264075.1 Coriobacteriales bacterium
GTGTCCCAGCTTCACCAATCACAGAAGAAGAGTGCCTACACGGTAAAACCGGTGGGAGACCAGCTCCGTCCCCGCTGTCCCAGTTGCCCCGTCGCCCTTTCACTTGCCTGTTAGCTTGCCAAAGTCCGCCACGTCTTTGAAGACCGCCACAAAGCGGTTGAGCAGTGCCAGCCGGTTGGCGCGGAGCTTCTCGTCTGCGTCCATTATCATGACATCTGCGAAGAATCGGTCGATGGGAGCCCTGAGCGTCGCCAGACAGGTGAGGGCAAAGGCGTAGTCGCCCACCTTGAGCGAATGCTGCACCCCGTCCAGAGCCTTGTCTATGGCGCGTGCCAGCGCCTGCTCGGCCTCACCAAACAGCGCCTCATCCACCTCGGTGCCCACCGTCTCATCGCGCAGGTTATTGGCACGCGCGTAGGCGGTGGCCAGATCATCGAAGAGTTCCGGCTGGGTATCGCGGGCCTGCGTGAGTGCCCGGGCCCGGTCAAAGACCTGCTCGGGTTCTATGATGCCTGTTGCCAGCACCGCGGCAACGGCATCAAAGCGTAGGTCCCGTTCGCGCGCGATGACCTCAAGCCGGGCGGCAAAGAACAATCGCACCTCCTCGGTAACCGCGGCAGCATCAAACTTCTGAGGGATATCGTCGAGGCCTGCAACCGCGGCAGCAAGGGCCTGCCTGAGGTTAACCTGCAATCCGCCCAACAGGATGTTGATGATGCCGATGGCACTGCGCCTGAGCGCGAAGGGATCGGAGGACCCGGTGGGAGCCTGCCCGGCGGCAAAGACGCCCACGATGGTATCGAGCTTGTCGGCGAGGGCCACGACACGGCCGGCGAGCGAACTGGGGATCTCATCCGCGGCAAAGCGGGGACGATAGTGCTCCTTTATCGCGAGGGCCACCTCGGGATCCTCCCCTGCCGCCTCGGCATAGTAGGCACCCATGACGCCCTGCAGCGAGGTGAACTCCACCACGGCGGTGGTAACCAGGTCGGCCTTTGCCAGCAGGGCGGCCCGCTGTATGATGGCCGTGTGCCCGGCGTCCTCCCCTGCCTGCTCCGCCAACACGCCCGCCAGATGCACGACGCGCTGCACCTTGTCGTACGAACTCCCGAGCTTCTCATGAAAGACCACCTGCCTGAGCTCCTCCACGTAGGATTCGAGGGGGCGCTTGAGATCCTCGGTATAGAAGAACTGGGCATCGGCCAGGCGCGGACGCACGACACGCTCGTGCCCGGCGATGATAACCGAGTTGTAGGCGGGGTGTCCGTTGCTCACCACGAGGAAGTTGTGGGAGAGGCTTCCCTCGGCAGTGTACAGGGGAAAGTAGCGCTGATGCTTGAGCATGGCGTCGATGATTATCTCCGAAGGCACCGAGAGGAACTCCTCGTCAAAGCTGCCGATGAGCGTGGTGGGAAACTCCACGAGGTTGATGACCTCGGCGAGGATGTCGTCGGGCACGTAGGCCTTAAGCCCGCTCTCCTCCTCGAGCAGCTGTATCTGGGCCTTGATGGTGCCGGCACGCATCTCGGCCGAATCCACAACCCAGAGCTTGGTGTGATAACTGGCGAGGTCGTCGGCCGTGGGCACTTCAACCGCCTCGTTGGCGATGAGGCGATGGCCCCAGGTGAGGCGCCCCGAGTTGACCCCGGCAAAGCTCAGGGGGATAACCGTGGGGCCCCACAGCGCGCAGATCCAGCGCACGGGCCTGCCAAAGCTCTCCTCGGTGCAGCCCCACCTCTGACTCTTGGGCCAGGTAAGCGAGGTGATGAGCGAGAGCAGGAGGACTGGCAGCAGGGTATCGGTGCGGCGCGCCACCTGTTCCACATGGGCATAGACATATTCGGTGTCACCTTCCCGGGCCCTGATAAGCTCGCGCACGTCTATGCCCTGGCCCCGGGCAAAACCGATTGCGGCCTTGGTGGGCTCACCGTTCTCATCGTAGGCGAGGGCTACCGACGGGCCGCGTTTGCGCTGTACCAGGGGCGTGGAGCTCGTAGCGAGCCGCTTGACCTCGAGGATTATCCGCCGAGGTGTGGAGCGGGTGGACACCTCCCCGTGCTCGATGCGCGCGGTCTCCAATGCCTTTTCTGCCAGCGTGGCAAGCTGGTCCGTGGCACGGTAGAGCGGTGTGGAGGGTATCTCCTCACAACCTATCTCCAACACGAGGGTCGCAGGGTCATGCGGCGCGGTCTGCACGTTGAGCGAAAGCTCCGGCTCAACACGGGGCTCGGAGGTCTCGCAGACTGCTGGGTGCGCCGTGCTTTCTCCACTCGCGCTGAGCGCCTGCTGCTTTTGGATATAGGCCTCACAGCAGGCCTTGGCCAGCGTACGGACGCGGAGGATGTAGCCCATGCGTTCCGTGGCGGAGATGGCGCCCCGCGCGTCGAGCAGGTTAAAGGCGTGACTGCACTTGAGCACGCAGTCATAGGCCGGCAAGGGCAGCTTGCGTTGGAGGATGCGCAGGCACTCCTTCTCATAGTTCTCAAAATTGCTGAACAGCAGCGCCGTGTCCGCAACTTCAAAATTGTATTCGGAGAACTCGCGCTCGTTTTCCAGATAGACATCGCCGTAGGTGTAGACCGTGCCGTCGGCGTCGCGCGACCATTCGAGCTCATACACCGAATCAACGCCCTGGATATACATGGCGAGGCGCTCAAGCCCGTAGGTGAGCTCGGCCGGCACGGGGCGGCATTCGATGCCCCCCACCTGTTGAAAGTAGGTAAACTGGGTGACTTCCATACCGTTGAGCCAGACCTCCCAGCCCAGGCCCCAGGCGCCGAGGGTCGGGCTTTCCCAGTCGTCCTCGACAAAGCGCACGTCGTGGTCGTGCGGCTCGATGCCGATGGATCTCAGCGAGTCGAGGTAGAGCTCGATGATGTCGTCGGGAGAGGGCTTGATGATGACCTGGAACTGATAATAGTGCTGCAGGCGATTGGGGTTCTCGCCATACCGGCCGTCTGTCGGGCGGCGGGAGGGCTGCACGTAGGCAGTCTTCCAGGCATCGGGGCCGAGCGAGCGCAGCGTCGTAGCCGGATGAAAGGTGCCGGCGCCCACCTCATTGTCGTAGGGCTGCAAGACGACACATCCCTGCCTGGCCCAGTACTCCTGTAAGGTAAGGATTATCTCTTGAAAGGTCATGCGTGCTTCACTCACTGGTGCTCCTTCGTATATAGCGTGTCCATTGCCCAGCATTCCTCGTGCTCTGTGTCTGCTCTGTCTTGCCCAGAACCCTGCGCGTCAGGTCGCGAGAGGCGACTTCTGGGAGTGCGCGTCCTGCTCCGCTTTGGCCAGGGCCTGCTTGATCTCCGCGTCGTCAAGGCCGCTTGAGGCCAAGAGCTCAGGTCTGAGTTCTGCTGTCTTGATTATAGACATTTTGCGCCGCCACGCGGCTATGGCCGCATGGTTACCGCTGAGAAGTACCTCGGGTACCTCGAGTCCCCGGTACGAGGCCGGACGGGTGTACTGGGGATACTCCAGCAGCCCGTGCGAAAAGCTCTCATCCAGGTTTGACTCTTCGCTGCCCAACACGCCCGGGAGGAGACGGCAGATGGCGTCGCTTACCACCATGGCAGCCAGCTCGCCGCCGGTGAGGATGAAGTCGCCGAGAGAGACAGAGCGGTCTGCCCGCGTGTAAACCCGCTCATCAAAGCCCTCGTAGCGTCCACAGACCATGAGCAGGCGCTGCTGCTCGGAGAGTTCCTGGGCCAGGGCCTGGGTAAAGCGCTCGCCCTGCGGTGTAAACATGAGGACGGTAGCGGGTTCGTGTGCAAGCAACTCGTCCAAGGCCTCAAAGACCGGTTCGGGCTTGAGCAGCTGGCCGGGGCCGGGGCCGTATATCCCGTCATCCACGGTGCGGTGCGCATCATGGGTCCAGGCACGCAGATCGTGGCCGCGATACTCGAGGATACCCTTCTCCCGTGCCCTGCCGAGAATGGAAGTTGCCATGACGGTTTCAAACATCTCCGGAAAGATGCTGAGGGTCTCAATCCGCAAGGGGATCACCGTCCGGTAGTGTGGGGAGGCTTTCCGGGGTCTCGCCGTGCAGGGTGCCTGTACCCGTGGTTATCTCGACAAAGCCGCGAGGGAGGGAGAGCGTTATCTGCCCAGGGGCCTCCTCCACGACATAGGCATCAACCGCGGGTATCTCCAGCCTGCCATACGGGCCAGCAAGGACCCAGATTGCGTAGGCGGGTCCTGCCTTTATGGTGTCCAGAGACCCCAGGCTTCCGTAGGCGGTGTCGATAAAGGCGGTGCCGAGCGGCGTTGTTGTCTGTTGGGCAAGGCGTGCCTGCGCTCCGTTAACGGATGCTTCGTCAGCTTGCCGGGCGGCTTCTCCCCCGGATGTTCCGTGGGAGCCTCCGCTCCGCCCTCCACCGAAATCTTCTGTGGATGCTCCGCTGCCGGCAAGGCTGTTGTGGCGCACAGCTCGCTCCACCTGCTCTCTCCACGCGAGAAGGTATCTGCCCGTGAGTCTGCTCGCCTGGGTTCTGTCGTCAACGCCCTCCAGACGTATCAGCACCCCGTGCTTCTTGAAATCGTCCTGAGCCTCGGTGACGAAACTGTGCCTCACGCCTTCGAGCGCAGGCGGCACTATCCACAGCTCCAGACCCGGGCATAGAACCGGCAGCTCGCCCAGTTCCTGGGCAACAAGCTGTCCCTCCAATCCCCTGGTCTTGCCTATCCGGGCTACCAGCTCATAGGGAGAAGTGTAGGGCGTTGGGTTTTGCATGCTGGAGGCAGGGAGAGGCCCGAGAGAGCTCTATTCGATGATCTCGACCTCGACATGCCTTCCTCCGGTATAGGTGGAGGCCGCACGGGCGAGCGTGCGTAGCGACTTGACGACTCTGCCCTGTCTGCCAATGACCTTGCCTATATCGTCGGGGGCAACATGCACGTTGATGACGAAGGAGCCACCCTGATCGACCGACTCGACCGTAACGCTGTCGGTCTGGTTTACCAGGGCAGTCACTATCTGCCGCATCATTTCTTCTATTTTCTTTTCATCAGACATAATCAGGCCTGTTCACGCGCTGCCTTGAGCAAACGATCGACGGTTTCTGTGGGCTGGGCACCGTTGTTCAGCCACACGTCGATCTTCTCAAGGTCCATGTTGATAAGTGCCGGCTCCACGCAGGGATTATAGCGGCCGACTTCTGCGATGATGCGTCCATCCCGGGGCGCCCGTGCATCAGCTACGACAACGCGATAATACGGATGCTTCTTGGCCCCATGACGAGCCAAACGGATTTTCACTGCCAAAACATTCTCCTCATCTATTGCTTCCCACTACCGTGGGTGAACACGCTTTGTTTGGTAGGCACAGTATTGTACTGCTTTATCGCTGCCCGCGCAATTACACAGCTTTGGACGGCTCCGCCAGCTTCGCCAGCAGTTCCCCGGCAAAGGCATCCAGCTCGGGGAGCTCCATCCGGGCTGCCTCGCCCCGGTCCATGCGTTCGGCAAGGCTGGGGTCAAGCGGCAGGCTCGTACGGAGCGCAATGCCATACTCCTCTGCGAGTGTATCCAGGGTGCTGGGGCCAAAGACCCGGTGCTCGCTGCCGCAGTCCGGGCAGGAAAAGTAGGCCATGTTCTCAACGAGGCCGAGTACCGGCACCTCCATCATGGCGGCCATGTTGATGGCCTTGCCCACTATCATCGACACGAGATCCTGGGGAGCCGTAACGATGACGATGCCGTCTATGGGCAACGACTGAAACACGGTAAGGGCTACGTCGCCGGTGCCCGGGGGCATGTCGATGAACAGATAGTCCAGCTCTCCCCAGAGTACCTCGGAGAAGAACTGGCGGATGAGGTTGGAGATGATGGAGCCACGCCAGAGCACCGGCGTCGTCTCATCCGGCAGAACCATGTTTGTCGAGACCACCCGTATGCCCTCTGCCGTCTCCTGCGGGATAAGGCCGTCTGCACAGGCGTTGAGATGATCGCTGATGCCAAATGCCCGTGCCATCGTGGGGCCGGTGATGTCGGCATCGAGCACGCCAACATGGTAGCCTCTGGCGTTGGCAATGGTTGCCAGCTCGGCGGTGACCAGCGACTTACCCACACCACCCTTGCCGCTCACGACGGCGATGACATGGTGTATCTGTGCCTGGGGGTGTGTTTCCAGCTTGGCCGGTGCGCTCCTGTCGCCGCAACCGGCCACGTCGCAGCTGGAGCAGCTCGAGTCGCAGCCTTCCGCTGCGCTGGAGCTCTGCTCGCTGCTCAATCCGGCGGCATCGTTGCTGGCCTCGCTGCTGCGGTTCTCTGCCAATCCTTCCTCCATACTGCCCTGCTCGGCGCCCTCCACTGCCTGTCCTTCTCTTCCCTCTTTAACTGACTCCTGTTGATCTGCCACGGCTTATTCCTCCAGATAATCCTTCAATTTGCTCGACCGGGAAGGGTGACGCAGCTTGGCGAGTGTCTTGGACTCGATCTGACGGATACGCTCACGCGTGACGCCAAACTCCCTTCCCACCTCCTCCAGGGTGCGCGGATGTCCGTCTTTGAGGCCAAAGCGCAGGGATATGACCTTTCGCTCGCGCTCGGCCAGACCGTCGAGCACCTTTTGCAACTGCTCCTGTAACATGCTGAAGGAGGCCGCGTCGGGCGGTACCTCGGCGGCAGCGTCCTCGATAAAATCACCGAGCTGACTGTCCTCTTCCTCACCGATGGGGGTCTCCAGCGACACCGGCTCCTGAGAGATCTTCTGTATCTCGCGGATGCGCTCGGCCGGCATACCCATGATCTCGCCAATCTCCTCCGGCAGGGGATCACGGCCCAGCTCCTGCAGAAGCTGGCGTTGTACCCGCACCAGTTTGTTGATGGTCTCGACCATATGCACGGGAATACGTATGGTGCGCGCCTGGTCGGCGATGGCCCTCGTGATGGCCTGACGAATCCACCAGGTGGCGTAGGTGGAGAACTTGAAGCCCTTGGTGTAGTCAAACTTCTCCACGGCGCGGATGAGTCCGAGGTTGCCCTCCTGGATGAGGTCCAAAAAGAGCATGCCGCGGCCCACGTAGCGCTTGGCGATAGACACCACCAGACGCAGGTTTGCCTCGATGAGCTGCTGCTTGGCGTCGAGGCCCTTCTGTTCGATACGGGTGAGGCGGCGTTCTTCGCGCCGGTCCAGCTTGACCTTTTTGAGGTGCGCCTCGTCCAGCTTTGCGCCCGCTTCTACCCCGGCTTCTATCTTCATGGCCAGATCTATCTCCTGCTCGGCGGTGAGCAGATCCACCTTGCCTATTTCCTTGAGATACATGCGTACCGGATCCCCGGTGAGCATCGCAACCGATGATTCTGAGCTGCTGCGCTTCTTCGTGGCCTTTTTGCGTGAGGCGACCTTGGGCAGCTGAATGTCAACGCCCTCCGAGGCCTTGAGGTCAACCTCCGGGATGCCTTCAAGGATCTCCTCGTCGCTCAAGACCGCTTCTTCTGCGAGCGCCAGGGCGGCGGCATCGGCCTCGGTGGAGATGCCATGTTCTATCTCAAGATCGGAGGCCTCCGTTTCGGAGTCGTCGATGACGCTGATACCCTTATCCTCGATAAAGGCATTGACGGCGTTGAGCTGGGCCTCGGTCAGGTCCAGGTTGCTGAGCTGGGAGACGATCTCGCTCACCGAGATGGTGCCATACTCCTGCGTGTCTCCAACGAGCTTGAGCAATTCGGGCTCGATGGGTTCCAGAGAAGCGGCGAGAGCGGCGGCGGCGTCCGCGTCTGCGGCAACGCGCAGAGAAGCGGCGAGGACGGCGGAAGGAGCCAGCTCGGCATCGCTGGAAGCGGCATCAGGGGGAGCGGCAGCGGCGGGAGAAGCTCCCTCGGAAGCGCTGGCTGTTCGTGTCTTGCCCTTCGCGGCGGGAGTCTTGGGGGTTTTGGTCGTTTTCTCTCCCTCGGGAGCGTGTTGTGCGCTCCGGGAGCGCTCGGACTTTGTACTGGACTCTTCGGTATCTTTTCCAGACACGGTTACCTCCTTTTTTGCATGGCGGGAACGCATCAGTGTACCACGGCTTAGAACGTCATTTTGGGTATCTCAGCAAGTCTTTCCCTGATTGTTGCCAATTCAAGCTGCTTATCCGCGATTTCCTTGAATGTGGCCTCCCCTTCTGCGCTTGCAGCCAGCTTGGAATACGCTATCTTGGCCAGGGTAATCTCTTCTTGCAGCTGTATCTCGCGGAGCATATACATGAGGAGGCGAGCGTAGTCGCCTATCTCACCCGAAAACTCCTGCTCAGGGCCCGCCGAGAGCAGGGACGCATACGAAGGGGCCAGCTGCAGGGCCAGGGCATAGAGTTCGTTGCTCGGCAGATCCCGCTCGGCTGCGGCAAGGCCCCGGGCAAGCTCTGTGAGCTCTGGGCTGCTCCAGGCGATGCGCTCAAAGGCCCGTGCCAGGAGGTCTCGGACCTCGGCGTGTTCTATAAAGAGGAGTATCAGTTCGTTCTGGATTCCGGCGCTCGTGAGTTGGCCGTTAGCTGAGACAGGGGAGGCGGACTGGCTCCTGCTCAGGTCGGCAGAGGGGTCTGCCGTGTCAAAGTTCCTGCTCGAGCCTCCGCCTTGCCCTCGACGCGAGTCGCTGCTGTCGCGCTCCCTGTCTGTCTCAGGCGCCCGGGGCGCCTGCATACTGTTGAACAGGGCTATTGCCGCGGAGTAGTCCACCCCGAGCTGTGCCACCAGTTCATCGGCAATATACTCAGTGGCCAGAATCGACCCGCGAATGGGCAGAAGCACGGTAAGCGCAGAGCGCAGGGCCGCGCTGCGGCCTTCCGGACTGGACAGGTCGGCATTTCTGAGGCTTTGCTGCAGGGCATATTTGAGCAGGGGCAGCGACTTTTTCAGGATTTCCTGCAAGGCGGCCGTGCCGTTTTGGGCCAGCAGATCGGCGGGGTCGGTGCCGGGCGGCAGTTCCGCCACCTCCAGCAGCACCCGAAAGCGACCGGCCTCGGGTGTGATGTCCTGTGTGATAAGCTCTGCGGCACGCGCGGCAGCCCGTTTGCCCGCCTCGTCTCCGTCAAAAAGGTAGATGGCCTTTTTGGCAAAACGGTTGAGCAGCTTGAGATGCTGCACCGTCAATGCCGTGCCCAGCGTGGCGACCGTGTTGGTAAAGCCGGCCTCATGCATGGCGATGGTATCGGTGTAGCCCTCCACGACAATGGCCATGCCCCGGCTGGTTATCGTGGCCTTGGCCTTGTCAAGCGCATAGAGCGTTTCTCGTTTATGGAAGAGCAGGGTCTCGGAGCTGTTGAGGTATTTGGGCTCGCCTTCGTCAATAATGCGGCCCCCAAAGGCAATGACGTGCCCAAGCAGATCGGCCACGGGAAACATCACCCGCCCGTAAAACCGGTCGCGCGCGCGCGCGTTGGGACTCTTGACCGCCACGTTGGCATCGAGGCACTCCTCGATGGTATAGCCCTTTGAACGGAGGTGGTCGAGGAGCTGGGTTCCTCCGGGCGCGTAGCCGAGCTGCCATTGTTTGGCTATCTTTGTTCCCATCGCGCGTCCACTCAGGTACGAACGGGCCGCCTCGGCACCGGGAGTAGGAGCGCGCTGGAGCTGCAGGGCATAGTAGTGGGCGCTGGCAGCCATGAGCTCGAGCAGCCGGGCGCGCTTGCCCTGAGACTTCGTGCCCTGGGTCTCGGTGAGGGTGATATTGGCCCGGTCGGCCAGATAGCGCACCGCGTCGACAAACGGCATGTCCTGCGTGCGCATGACGAAGCCATAGGCATCCCCGCCGGCATGACAGCCAAAGCAGTGATAGAGCTGCGAGCGGGGATCCACTTTGAAGGATGCTGTTTTTTCTTCATGAAACGGACAGCGCCCCCAAAACTCACGCGCCCGTCGTTGGAGCACGACCGTCTCAGATACGAGGTCAACCAGGTCGGTGGCCTCGCGAACCCTGCGGATGTCTTCGTCGCTGATCAAGCTACACTCTCTCGTGCCGATACCACGTTATCAGGCCTCAGCGCGACGCTCCTTTTTGCGGCCACGTTTATCGTCGTACATGCACTCATCGGCAATGCTCAAAAGAAGGGATGCGCTCCTGGTATTCTCCTCGTCTATCTCCACGAGCCCGTAACTGAAGCTCCGGTTATAGGCGCCGTCAAAATTCGCGGCAAGCCGTTCTCGCATCTCCTCCAGAACCTCACGCGCCTGCTCTATCGAGAACCCGCGGATGAGCAGCATGAACTCGTCACCGCCGAGGCGGCACAGGATGGTCTGTTCTCCAAAGCCGGTGAGAATCCGAGCGGTGGAGAGGATGTACTCGTCGCCAATGGTGTGGCCCAGCGTGTCGTTGACATATTTGAGGCCGTCCATGTCCACAAAGGCCACGACAAAGGACTGCTTCTCGATAAGCCACCGTTCAAAGGTCAACATGCCGTAGTGGCGCGAGTAGGCAGAGGTGAGCGTGTCGTAGAAGGCCACCTGCTCGAGCTGCTCCCGTTCCCGTTGCTCAGCGGTCACATCCACAAGCACGAGCACCGTGGACGCGCGGCCCATCCAGGTTATGGGGTAGCCCATCACCGAGAAGAACTGGCAGAGCGATCCGTCCTCACCCATGAGCTCAACCAGGTCCTGCAGGGGCGCCTTTTCGCGCGCGGGCACGGGAGTCTCGCCGTCGTCTGCTGCTGTCGGCTCACGGTTGTAGTCCTCCAGCTTCATGTTGAGAATCGCCTTGAGTTCATTGACGCTTTCGAGATTGGGCAGGAACCGAGAGGGCTCATGGTTGGTGTACAGCCATTCATAGGTAGAGCAGTCGATGACGACGATGAGTTCCTCGATGCCCTTGGTGATGCTCTCCAGAAGCAGTACCGTGTTGTGGGCGTCGGCAGCCAACCGCTGGTTGGTCTCTATCTCAGCGTGAAGAGCCCTGTCGCGCTCTTTGAGCTGCTCTATCATGTCGTTGATGGACTCCGAGAAGGTGCCGGCAAAACTGACTTTTTGATGATAATCGCCCTTGGCAACCTGTTTTACCTGCCAGGAGATATGCTTGAGGGTGGATTGCAGGTTCTTGAGGCCGCTGGCAATGTCATTGCCCGGCGAGATGGTAATGGTCGATTCGAGATTGCCGCGCGCGAGTTCGTTTGCCAGGGCGCGGCTCTCGTTGACACACTGGCCAATGAACAGCATGCCCTGTGCGAGGTCCCTGAACAGCTCATCGAGCTGCTCGGGGTCGAGGTTGGCATCCTTTGAGTGGTACAGCACATCGCGCAGATAGGCAAACATCGTGTCTACCGAGAACTGTACGTTTTCTCTGAGAAGGCTCGACAGCTCCTCGTTCTCCGAGCTTTGCCTGCGATCCTCAGAGCCTTGTCGGCGGTCCTGCGATGTCTGTCTGCGATCCTGAGAGCCCTGTCTGCGATCCGCTGAGCTGTTACTTGCTTCCAAGCCTGTTCCTTACTAGTACGTGGCCGTACAGAACCTTACATGACAACCCCGTTAAAGCGGCAGGTGCGGTCGCCATTTGCCCAGCAGTCCACCTCGCGTACGCTGTATTCCTTGCCGGTATAGGCATTGAGTATACCAGCAATAAAGCCCTCGTCGTAGGTGCACACCGTCTCGTTGGTGATAGGCAGACCGCTGCAGTCCAGGTCTTGCCCTACCGTGAGCGTAAGATTGCCTGTTTCGGCGTCAAAGGCCTCCATGCGCAGGATGCCGATCTTGTTCTCCTCCAGAGCCTGCTGCAGGTTGGCCACAAAACTGTCCAGGTCAACGTCGAGGTCGAGCGTGTTGATGGCAAACTCCCTGCCCGCCAGAAAGCCGGAGGCGCGAAACAGCTCATCTGCCTTGTCAACGCCAAATTCCCTGGTGAGGACGTCCAGCATGGTAAACTGCATAAGGCGATAGACCAGCACGGGCATCTCCTCGCCCAGATCGCCACGGCCCTCCTTGATGTCTCCGAGATTGCCCCAGGAGAACTCATTATGGGTCTCGCTGGTAGCCTTCCTGAATACGTTTTCCATAAAGCACCTGCCTTCTGTCCGAAGTATCTGCTATGCATACCGGTTTGAAATACCGGTTTGAGCACCTGTTTTGCGTACCGGCCCGAGCACCAGCTGAGCGCCGGGTTCGAGCATCTGTCCAGAGCCAAAGCCACAAAATTGGTACCGATTAAGTAGTATTATATCCATTTTCTGGAGAGAGGGGGAGGAAGAATCAGATAACGGCCAGTCATGCGCTGTTCTCAGTTGCCCAGGAAAGGAATCGAGTCGCAGCAGTAACCAGGTCTGCTGCCTCCCGTTGAGTTATAAGGCGCTGCTCGTAAGCAACTGTATTTTTCATCTTGAGCAAACCGAGGAGCTGAGTTCGTGGGCTGCCCTTAAAAGAGAGGACACTTCTGAACAGCATGGTGCTGACATTTTCGTGATCCTGTGAAGCGCATCGTACACCCGTTGCGTGAATCAAAACGGCATCGGCAGCACAAATACCAGAGTGGATTGCGTTCAGGCCAGCAGAATCCCAGCGCTCTTGTTCCTGCTCGCTTTTTGCTGCCTCCACAAATTGCTGAGCTTTCTTGAGCGCAATCTTGCCTTCCTGTTTTGTGGCAGTTCTTGTACGGCTATTCTTGCTCACTTGTCATCCATTCGGCTGTTCCGCTGATAAGACATCCATCTTCTTTTATCTCAGTAAAGAGAGCGGGAGCACGTGAAGACAACTGGCGTGCTTGGGCATAATCATAGACGAGTGCGTCAAGCCCATGGCCAAAACGGCGATAGAAGCATGACCCATATTCATCGAGTGATTTTTCAACCTGTTTTCTTTGTAGTGAGTCCTTTGCCACAACGACGATATCAACGTCACTTGACTGATCTTGGTCCTCCCTGGCAAAGCTACCAAACAGTATAATGGAGGTAGTGGATGATCCGAGCGCCTGTGAGATGTCCCTTTTCATATGTCCCAGAAGATTCTGTTCAAACTCAAAGAACGGCCTTATGACTTGCTCGACATATATATTAGTGGGTTCCAGTTGATAAAGTCGTGCATTTCCAGACCGCGTCACAAATACGATTCCTTTTTGCTCCAATCGCTCCAGAACAGAGACGACAGCGGGACGAGTCAAACCCGCCTGTCGAGCAATCTGCGTGATAGAAAGCGCAACGGAAACACCTTCAAGGACGCGAAGCACTCCGATGCTGCTCTTACTACCCAATATGTCTTCATTGGTTATCATAGTGAGAGACCTAGTATACTACTCTACGACATGAAAGTAAAACGCCTATGTCTTGGTAGGATGACTTTCGCATCATCATTCCCCCTTTCTCCTTGAAACGAGGGAAGTGGTGGAAATAAGACCACGCAGAGGCGATACATAAGGATTGCCGCGTCGCGCTACGCGCTCCTCGCAATGACAGTAGGTCGGTAACTGTCTTCTCTTTCCAGAGCATCGCTACCAAACATTTGTTTGCCTTTGCTCTGCAAACGTGATAGTATGGATGGCACGGTCTGCTACCGCTGTTTTGCTTGGGTTTGCTACCGCTGTTTCCGTTACTTCAGTTGAGGGAGAGCCTTATGGTAAGAGATGCCATCAGTAAGCGCCAGCGTCAGGTGCTCGCGTATATTGCCCTGTACACTCAAACGCATGGGTATCCGCCCAGCGTCCGTGACATCGGCGAGCATGTAGGCCTGGCCTCGCCCTCCACCGTCTTTACGCATCTGACGAGTCTGGAGCGGAAGGGTTACATACGCAAGGAGAAGGATTCGGCGCGGGCTCTTATCATCCTGCCCAGAGGATGGCAGGAGTTGGATGCACAGGGAGCTTTGCCCGAGACAGCCGACGGTACGCATGACTCGCCTGATGCGCCTGCCGCGCCGTATGCGCTCATCGCCGGAAACGCAGCGCGACAGCAGAGCTTTGGCGATACCGGCAGCGGCAACATCATAGAACTGCCCCTGATTGGCAGGGTTGCCGCAGGTGAACCCATCTATGCCCATCAGAATATAGAAGACAGCTTTGCGCTTCCCAAACAGCTCGTGGGAGACCGAGGCTCCTTCATGCTCACTATCAAGGGCGACTCCATGATCGAGGCCGGCATCAACGACGGCGACTACGTGGTGGTGCGCGAGCAGGCCACAGCCGACAACGGCGACATCGTCGTTGCCATGCTGGGTGAGGACGCTACGGTCAAGACCTTCTATCGCGAGAAGGACTGCATCCGGCTGCATCCACAGAACTCCTCCATGGAGCCCATATATACCCGGGATGTTCAGATTGTGGGAAAGGTTATCGCCCTGCTCAGAGCCATGTAACTGTTGCCGGCCACAGACCACTCCCTCCCACTCCGCCTGCGCCCTGCCCCCTGTAAGAAACAGGCTGTATTTGGTATCATGGACCCATGAAAAAGCTGTTGAAAGACTTCAAGGATTTCGTCAACCGCGGCAATGTCATGGACCTGGCAGTGGCGGTTGTCATGGGCGCAGCCTTTACCGCCATCATCAACGCCGTCGTAGGCGACCTGGTTACGCCGCTCATCTCCTTCATCACCTTTGGCGTGGACTTTTCCTCTTTGGGCCTTACGGTGGGTGAGGGCAACGACGCCGCGGTGCTGAAGTACGGCAGCCTCATACAGTCCATCCTCAACTTTCTCATCACGGCCCTCGTCATCTTCTTCCTCATCAAGGGCATTAACGCGCTGTCGCGCAAGCCGGTTCTCGGGCAGGCCCCTCCCACGATGAGCTGCCCTTACTGCAGTACACAGATACCCGATTCCGCTGTGCGCTGCCCCAACTGCACGACCATCCTTGATGCCAGTAAGGTCCCGAAAGACGTCCGTTAGGCATCGGGGATGGAACACGACCTTATTGCCCATCGCTACAAACCGCTTTTCTCCCGCGCCCGGGGCGGCTTTTCTGATGTCATCATCGCCTGGGATACCAAGCTGGCCCGCAGGGTGGCCATCAAACGCATCCTCACGGACAAGAACCTGCCCGTAGCCAGCCTGGAAGAGGCGCGTACCACCGCCCTGCTCTCCAGCCCCAATATCGTGAGCGTCTACGATTTTGAGCATACGGGCGGTGAGACCCTCATCATCATGGAGAACGTGGACGGCCCGAGTCTTGCAGAACTCATGGCTGGTTCCAGAGAGCTTTTGGATATCGACGTGGCCACCACCATCCTCGAGGGTGTCGTTGCCGCACTGGAGTACGCGCACGAGAACCAGGTTCTGCATCTGGACATCAAGCCGGCAAACATCCTCATCGACCAGAACGGGCACATCAAGGTAAGCGACTTTGGCCTGGCAGAGCTGGCTGGCGCAGAGGGTTTTGGAGAGGTGCAGGGCGGCACCATCGGCTATATGCCCCCCGAACAGCTCAAGGGCGAGCCGGTGGATGAGCGCGCCGACCTCTGGGCACTCGCGGCGCTCAGCTACCAGCTGCTCACGGGCGCCAACCCCTTCTTTGCCCTGAGTCCGAGGGAGAGCCTCGAACAGATACGTGCGGAGCAGTATGCGCTGCCCTCAGAACTGAGGCCGGCGCTGGACGGGGGCGTGGACGAGGCCCTTATCAACGCACTTGGCGCCTCGCGAGATGTGCGTCCTGACTCGGTGGCAGACTTTTGGCTGGAACTGCGGCCCCACCTCGGCAAGATAGGCCCCGGCCGCCGCAGGCTCAAGTCGCTCGCGAGGGCGTGGATGGGCAAGGAGGTTGCACTCCTGGAAGGCGCGGGAGAGTCCAGTTTTTCCGAAACAGCCTCGCGAGCTATCCTGAGAGAAGCCGGCGAGCCAGACAACAGCGAGTCCGAGGCGGCACGGACCGGAGAGGGCGAGGCTGAGAACGATCTCGACAGTCCGGACAGCGTGTCTCTCTGGAACGGAGACGATGAGGATGCAGACGACGAATACCAGGATGAGGAGGAGGCCAGAAGGCAGCGCCGCGCCGAGCGCAGGGAAGCACGGGAGGCCCGGGGCCCGATTACACCCCTCTGGCAGAGACTGGGCGCTCGAAGCCAGTCTTTTCTCTCGCGTGTGGTCTCAGCCCTGGCAGCGGCGAGCATGGCCTGGATTGCCCTGAGCGCACTCCCCTATCTCAGCGAGCCCCTGGCCCAGGCGGCCACCGTGGCGGCAACCAGCACCGGAAGCGCTACGCCGGCACTCATGGACACGGCCTTTGCCGCACGCCTTGCCCTCATGGCAGTTTGTGCCATCACCGCCTTCATCGCGCCGCGCGTTGGGGCGGCACTGGCAACGCTCTGTCTGGTGCTCGGCTTCTTCTTTACGGGCAACTGGCTCGTAGGCATACTGGTTCTGGCCGGATGCTCCGCCTGGTGGGCCGGCATCGGCAGACAGAGCGCCGCAGACGCCACCATCTTTACGCTCTCGCCCCTCCTGGCAGTACTGGGCCTGCCCATGCTCCTACCCCTGTTGGCCGGCTATTTTCAGAGCTGGCGGCGAGCACTCGGAACCACCGTTCTGGGCTGCTTCGTGTGCTCACTGCTCTCGCTTACCACTGCCGGGGCCAGCTCAAATACCGGTGGCGCCTTCTTTGCCTCCCTCCTGGGATTTGGCGGCTCCTCCCCAGACATCCCTGCTCTGTATGGCCGCCTGAGCACGCTCCCGCTGGAGGAACTCCTCGGCGCCACACCATCTCTCGTGCAGATGCCCAGCGCCAATGAACTCTTCATCCCGCTCATAAGCCTGTTCGCGCTGCCGGAGTTCTGGCTCATACTGGCAAGCTGGCTTATCGCATCTGTTGTTATGTCGCTACTTATCCGAGGCAAAAGCCGTGTAAAATATAGCCTTGCAACACTCTGTGGTACGGGCATTGTGGCGGCAGGCTATGTGCCTTCCCTCGTACTCTCTGTGGGAGCAGATAGCCTGGAGCTTCTGGCGGCTACAATACTGAGGCTCGTCCTGGCACTGGCTATCTGTCTGCTGTTGATTGTGTTGGGCGTACAACCAGGGCCCGCTTTGGGCAAAGGCAAAGGGAGAGCAAGATGAGCGTTATGGCAAACTTTGAAAGTAAGCTTGAGGGCGCGGTGGACGGCGCTGCGGCTGCGGTGTTCTCCAGCCCCATTGAGCCTGCCCAGATTGCCAAGAAGGCCGAAAAGCAGATGAAGAAGGAGAAGCTCGTTGGTTCCGGGCGCCAATATGCCCCGACGCTGTACAACGTCCTGGTCAACGAGCGCGACGACAGGCGGCTGTTTGGTTTTTATCCCACGATGGCCTCCGAGATAGAGAACTACCTGTATGCCAGGGGAACCGAGGCCGGCATGGAGTTTGATATCAGGCCTCTCGTGCGTTTTATTCCGGATCCGGGGCTCAAAAAGGGCCGTTTTGATGTCATCGCCGAAGTGGTTGCCGCTCCCATCATCAAAAAGCTCCGGGCCGAGGAGCTGGAGTACTACGGTCTGGCACCCGAACAATCCGCCGGAGAAGCAGCCCGGGGAGCCAGTGCTCCCGTCAATGCCGTCGCAGGCAACCTTCGGGGCGCAGAGCCCTCAGACCGCACAGGAAAGGGGCGGCCCTCCGCTCCCGCTGCTGCCCGCTCTGCTGCCGCTTCTTCCCGCGCGCACCCCGCAAGCGGCAGGTTCGTGGGCCTGGACGTGCCGGCCCGGATTGACGACCTGCCGAGCCCGCTTGACGCGCTGCCTCCCCTCCCCGATGCGCTCTCAAGCTCGTCGGCCCTGCCACCGCTTTCGCGGGGAAGAGCGGCACTCGACGGACTCCCCGGACTTACCGCGCTCCCCTCACCCGCTGTGGCAGAACCGGAGGCATTCCCGGCTCTCGGTCAGGCCACGCTGTATAATGCCTCGGAGCAACGCTCACACAGACTGGAGCAGCGCAAGCTCACGCTCGGCCGCGGCAGAGAAAACGACATCACCATTGCCGATGCCAACGCCAGCAGGATACACCTGCGCCTTTCTCAGGATGCCACGGGCAGGTGGAAGCTCGTTGATCTGGACTCGACCAATGGCACGATTTTGAACGGCAGGCCGGTAAGCAGCGCCATTCTCAGATCCGGGGACGAGATTACCATCGGTACGACCGTGTTGCAGTTTGGCGAGTGAGACGAATGAAGGAGCCCCTTTGATAGACATCACGCTCCTGGTAGGGCGCATACTCCTGATACTGCTGCTCTTCCTCTTCCTCTTTGCCGTCATGCGCACGGGTATTGGCCTCGTCAAGGGCCAGAACCGCAAGGGTGAGCGATGGACCATCGCCGTGGAGCGTGGGCCGCGTGAGCTGCGCGGGGTCAAGATGCCTGTTACCGGGCCTTTGATCGTCGGGCGCTCACCGGGCTCTGACATCGTTATCAACGCGGACTATGTCTCGGGACGCCACGTTCGCTTTGCCCTGTTCTCCGACGCGCTCGTCATAGAGGACCTGGGCTCCACCAACGGTACGCTCGTTGATGGAAAGCGCATTGTGGCGCCCACGACACTGGAGCCGGGCTCAGTCGTGGGCATCGGAGACGCATCCTTAAGGGTAGGCCGCTCATGAGCCAGAAGGCCCCTGCCTCAGGTTCGCGGACCAATGTCGGTTGCGTGCGTTCGCACAACGAGGACTCCCTCATCGTACAACCGCCGCTGTATGCGGTGGCCGACGGCATGGGAGGCCATGCCGCGGGAGAGGTTGCCTCCGAGCTGGCCGTGGACATACTCGCGGAAAACGCGCTCCTTATCAACGATGCCACAAGCCTCATCAACACGGTGCGCGTCATCAACCGCTCCATTATCGAGGCCGCGGAAAACGGCAGGGGCCGCCCCGGTATGGGAACAACCCTCACCGCCGCCCTTGTCGACGGCACCCGTCTGCTGCTTGCCCAGGTGGGCGACTCACGGGCCTACCTCCTGCACAACGGCGTGCTACAACAGCTCACCCGCGACCATTCCTACGTGAGTGAACTGTTGGCCGGCGGCCATATCTCCGCTTCTGAGGCTGCTTCTCACCCGAAGCGTTCGGTTATCACGCGCGCGCTGGGCTCCGACCCCAAGACAGAAGCGGACATCTATGAGCTGGAGGCCAGCGTAGGCGACAGTCTCCTGCTGTGCTCAGATGGTCTGTACGGCATGGTGCCCGACGAGGAGATTGCCGCCCTCCTCAGCGCCGAGTCGGATCCGCAGGCTGCCTCAGACGCGCTCATCTCCGCTGCGCGAAACGGTGGAGGCCTCGACAACATATCCGCCATCGTCATCAGGCTCAACGACGATGAGAGCAGCTTTCTCAGCTTCGATACCGACGAGAAGGCAGGCCGGGCTGGCCGCGGCACGTCCTCCTTGCGGGAGCGCCACGGCTCGGATGGCCGGAAGCACCGGCTCCGAAGGTTTCATGTGGGAATCCTCAGCTTTGCGGTGTTGCTCGTGCTCCTCATAGGCTCCGCTATCGGCGGCGTGTACTGGTACGCTTCCAATAGCGCGTTCGTGCGTACCGAGGAAGGCAGGGTGGCGGTGTATCGCGGGCTTCCGGGAGAGGTGCTGCCCGGCATCTCTCTGCAATGGCATGAGTACACCTCCGACGTTGCCACAGCAGACCTGCTCTCCAGTACGGCCGAGCGGCTTGAGGCGGGCATCCGGGTGGACTCCCTCAACGACGCGGCAACGCTCATCGCCTCCTATGAGGAGCAGGCCTCTCGACAGCAGGCACGCCGGAGAGGCAGCTCGTCATGAGTGCCCACGCCACAACACGCGCGGCGCGCCGGGCCGGGCCGAACGCGGGCGGACTGGGTTCCAACAGTCTTGGCTCCGGCGGGCTTACCCGACGCACCATCGAGCTGTTGCTGTTGCTTGCGGGCTCCCCGGTGGTCATCCTGCTCTTTGTCCTGGCCATCCTCAACAGTGGCCAGCCGCTGAGCCTCACCACACTCGGTGTACCGATTGGGCTGTTTGCTGCCTTTCTGGCCTCACACTGTGCCATCCGAAAGCTCGCGCCGGGCGCCGATCCGGCCCTGCTCCCCCTCTGCTTTGTCATCAGCGGAATAGGCATAGCCTTCGTACTGCGCCTGGCACCCGAGCTGGCCGGGCGGCAGGTACTCTGGCTCTTTGTCGCCATCGCGGCCCTGCTGCTCACGCTGCTCTTTGTGCGGTCGGTCAAAAAGCTCGGCGACTATAAATACACCATCCTCATCGGCGGCCTCATCTGCCTCATCCTGCCAGCGGTCGTCGGCACCGAGATCAACGGGTCGATGATATGGCTCAGAATCGGCGACTTCTCCTTTCAACCGGGCGAGCTGGCCAAGATACTCATCGTGCTGTTTCTCGCGGGCTATCTGGCCGAGCACCGTGAGATGCTGTCCGTCTCGGGCCGCAGGATAGGCCGCATCAATATCCCCAACCTCCGCACGCTCGTGCCGCTCATTATCATGTGGGGCATCTCGATGCTGCTCGTTATCTTTGAGCGTGACCTCGGCAGTGCCATCCTGTTCTTCGGCATTTTCCTCGTGATGCTCTATGTTGCCACCGGGCGTCTGAGCTTCGTTATTGCCGCGGTTATCCTGGCGGCGCTCGGCGGCGTGGTGCTCTGGTCGTTCTTCGATCACGTGCAGGCGCGCGTTGACATCTGGCTTGACCCCTTTGCCTACTCCCAAACCGCCGGCTACCAACTCGTGCAGACCCTCTATTCCCTCGCGGACGGCGACCTTTTGGGCACCGGCATCGGCCGTGGCATGCCCGAGTTCATCACCTTTGTAGAGAGCGACTTCATCTTTGTGGCCCTGGCCGAGGAAATGGGCTTTCTGGGTGCCGCTGGCGTTTTGCTGCTCTTCATACTCTTCGCGGTGCGGGGCTTTACGATTGCCAGCCGGGCTGCCTCGGACATGGAGGCGTTCTCGGCCGCGGGCCTCACGGCCTCCATCGCCTTTCAGGCCTTCGTCATCGTAGGCGGCACCACCCTGCTCATCCCCCTTACGGGCGTTACCCTGCCCTTTATGAGTCAGGGCGGGTCTTCGCTCCTCGCCTCGTTCATCATCGTGGCGCTGCTGCTGCGCATCTCCGACAGCGGCACGGGTCTGGAGAGTGAACTGCAGGCCACGGTCAATCTTGACGGAGGCGTGCTGGGCAGGATTGCACTGGGCAAGCGCCTGACGGTGCTGATTACCGTCTTTGCCGTGCTCTTTGCCGTCAGTATAGGAAACTTGGCCTACCAGATGTTCGTGCGCGCAGACGAGGTGCGCAACATGCCCGTTAACAGCCACGTCCTTGCGCGTGAGGCCAGCTCGCCGCGCGGTGCCATCCTCAGCTCCGACGGCGTGGTGCTTGCCGAGAGTGTGGCAAACGGCGACGGCAGCTACACGCGCGTCTACCCACAGCAGAGCCTCGCCGCGCATATTGTGGGGTATTCCAGCGCGCGGTACGGCAGCACGGGCATAGAGGCCAGCCAGCAGCGTGAGCTGCGCGGCGAGACCAACTTCAGCTCGTGGACCGAAGTCATCAACTCCCTCGCCGGCATCCAGAACCCCGGTAACGACGTGCAGCTCACGCTGGACTCGCGCATACAGACGGCGGCCCAGGACGCGCTTGCGGGCTACAACGGCGGCGCGGTCGTGCTGAACGGTGAAACGGGTGAGGTGCTCGCGGCGGCGAGTGCTCCCACCTACGACCTCAATCTGGTAGACAGCGTCATAGCGGAGACCGAGCAGGCAGGCGAAGGAGCGGGAGACGCGGGCGTGCTGTTTGACCGGGCCACCCAGGGCCTGTATCCACCCGGCTCAACCTTCAAGATGGTAACGCTCACCGGGGCGCTCTACAGCGGGGGTGTGAGCCTCAGCGACAGCTATGATGCTCCGTCCTCCCTTGAGATCGGCGGAGCGCTGGTAACCAACTTCAATAACAATAACTACGGCACGGTGAGCGTACAGCGGGGTTTTGAGCTCTCCTCCAACACGGTGTTTGCGCAGCTGGCAGACCGGATGGGGCCCGCTACGCTGGTTTCCACCGCTGACGCCTTTGGCTTTGACGCCACCGTGGGCCAGGACTTCAATGTGGCCACCTCGCTCATGCCGGATCCCCGTGTGATGACCGAATGGGAAACAGCGTGGGCCGGGGCTGGCGAGCCGGTGGGCGAGCATCCGGGTTCTCCCGCGGGTCCGCAGGCCACCGTCGTACAGATGGCCATGGTGGGCTCGGCCTTTGCCAACAACGGCACGCTGATGAACCCCCACGTGGTGTCGCGTGTGCTTTCGGCCAGCGGCGCAGAGCTTTCCGAGACCAGGCCGGAAGTATTTGGCAACGTGGCCTCCAGCCAGGTAATCGCCGACGTTAACACGGCCATGGAGGGTGTGGTGAGTTCCGGCACCGCGTATGCCGCCCAGATACAGGGCTATGCCGTGCACGGAAAGAGCGGCACCGCCGAGACCAGCCGAGACGTGGCTGATTCGTGGTTTGTGGGCTTTGTGGAGGTGGGCGGCCGGAGCGTCGTGGTAGCCCTCGTGCTTGAGGAAGCCGGCGAAGGCGTGGCGACTCCCCGGGCGCGGGACATTCTGCTGGCAGCGATTGCGGCCTATGAGTAAAACGATTGATGTCTGATGCTTCATGACAGGGCAGGAATGCTATCATTTGGTAGTCACAGAGAAGTTGGAGGATTGTTGTGATTGACAGTGTATTCGCGGGGCGTTATCGCCTCACCGAGAAAATCGGTATCGGTGGTATGGCCGAGGTCTATAAGGCCACGGATGAAACCTTGGGTAGAACGGTGGCGGTCAAGGTCATGCTGCCGCAGTATGCCTCAGATGAGACCTTTGCCGTGCGCTTTAAGCAGGAGGCACAGGCAGCCGCCAATCTCCAGAGCCCCTATATCGTCAATATCTATGACTGGGGCTATGAGGAGGCAAGCAAGACCTACTACATCGTCATGGAATACGTCCGTGGCACCGACCTCAAAACGGCCATCACGCAGCGCGGAGCCATCAACCAACGCAAGGTGGCGGAGATAGGCTCCCAGGTTGCGGCCGCCCTGGGCGTGGCCCACAGTTACGATATCATCCATCGCGACATCAAGCCTCAGAACATCATGGTGCAGCCCGACGGCAACGCCAAGGTCATGGATTTTGGTATCGCGCGAGCCAACAGTGCCAATCTCACCCAGACCGGCTCGGTGCTGGGTACCGCCTACTATGTCTCGCCCGAGCAGGCACAGGGCAGAGACCTCACGCCCGCCACCGACATCTACTCGCTCGGCGTAGTGCTCTATGAGGCCGTGACCGGCAGGGTTCCCTTTGATGGGCCGGATGCCGTTTCTATCGCCGTGAAGCAGGTCAACGAGCAGCCGCTGCCGCCGCGCTCGCTTGATAACAACATTGACGTGGGCCTTGAGGCCATCATCCTCAAAGCCATGCAGAAAAACCCCGCCGACCGGTTTGCCACAGCCGACGAGATGCGGCTCGCCCTCAACGAGTATATACAGGGCAAGCCGATAAGCGGTGTTAATCCCGAGGCACGTACGCAGGTGATTACCACGCCAACGGTGGTGCCGGCCATCGCGGGCACGGCTGTCATGCCGGAGTTGGCCACCAATGCCACCTACACCAAGGCCGGAGGTGGCGGTAACGGTAACAGGCCCGGTGGCGAGAAAAGCTCCAAGGCGCCGCTCGTCATCACGCTCGTCGTGGTACTGGTGTTGCTGCTTGCCGGCGTGGGGCTGTACTTTGCCTTCTGCACCAACAACAATGCGGGCGACATCGCGGTGCCCAAGGTGGTGGGCCTGACTCAGGCAGACGCCAAGACCCTTATAGAGGAGGCCAAACTGACCCTGGGTGAAGTCTCCGAGCAGAGTTCCGAGACCGTGGAGGCCGGTTCGGTCATATCCCAGAACCCGGCCGCCCAGTCCAAGGTTGCCGAGGGAACCAAGGTTGACCTGGTCATCTCCAGCGGCAGTGGCAGCATTGAGCTCCCCGACCTGCGTGGCATGTCACCCGACGTGGCGGAGCAGACCCTGACCGACCTCAAGCTCGTCTATGTTGCCGGCGACTCAAAGGCCGACCCGAATATAGCCAGTGGCATGGTCTGTGCCCAGAGCCCCGCCGCGGGTAGCAAGGTCGCCGAAGGTGCCCGGATAACCGTCAATATCTCCACCGGACCCGAGACGGGCCAGATTCCCAATGTCTACGGTATGAGCAAGAGTGCCGCCGAGGCGGCCATCACCGGTGCCGGCTTCAAGGTTGCCTACACCGATGATGCCCATTCCGATGTAACCGCGGGCTATGTCATGAACCAGGATAAGGTCGGCACAGCCAACAAGGGCGAGACCGTGACCCTCACCATCTCACTCGGCCCGGAGCCTGCTCCGGTGGAAACGGTCATCGTGCCCGATCTCACGGGCCAGAGTTGGGCGGACGCAAGCGCCACGCTCACCAATTGGGGCCTGTACATCAAGGCTGCCGGAGGCACGAGCGGCACGGTGACGTCGCAGGATCCCCTCGCAGGCACGTCCGTAGAAAGAGGAACGGCGGTAACGGTGACCCTGACGGCGACTCCCCCGAGCCCCTGATGACGCGGGGAGGGGCTGAAGGGCAGGGGTTATGACGCTGAGCACGAGGATCAGGGAATACGCGCTTGACATAGGCTACAGCAGGGTGGGCTTTGCTCCTGCGGACGACTTTGACGAGTTCATTGAGCTGCTGAGCGGCAGCGGCGAGTACTACGACTGGTGGACGCAGAGCTCGCGCGAGCCGCTGGCCTGGGCTCGTCCGCGCGAGAAGCTGCCCTTTGCCCGTTCGATAGTGGTGCTGGTCTATGACTACGCGCAGCGGCACTTTCCCCCGGAACTCTGTGCGCTCATGGGGAGGGTCTATCAGAGTCGCAGCTACGTTGCGCCACCCACCAATATCAACGGCGCGCGCCTGGCACTCATGCAGGATTTTCTCCGGAACGAAGGGCTCACCTGTGAGGACGCGCCCTGGTTGCCACAACGCTGGGCAGGGGTGCGCGCGGGGCTCAC
>JAISEO010000074.1 GCA_031264075.1 Coriobacteriales bacterium
CTGTAGGCACTCCTCTTCTGTGATTGGTGAAGGTGGGACACCAGCCCCGTCCCCCTGTCCCACTTGCCCCGTCCCCGCACAGCTGCTGTCAGTTGGTGTGGATGTCGTGGACGCGGCCGTGTTCGAGGACTATGGTACGGCGGGCCTCGCGTGCTACTTCGGGGTCGTGCGTTACCACGATGAGAGTGCGGCCTTCCTGATGCAGCTCGCTCAGCAGCTCTATGACCAGCTCCTCATTTGCCTCGTCGAGATTGCCCGTGGGCTCGTCGGCGAGTATCAGCTGCGGACGGTTGATGAGCGCCCGGGCGATGCAGACGCGCTGCTGCTCACCGCCGGAGAGTTGGGCGGGCAGGTGCTTGGCACGCTGACTGAGGCCCACGCGCTCAAGCGCTTCCAACGCCTCCGCCTCGTCCGGCAGGCTGTGGTAGTACTGCGCCACCATGACGTTTTCCACGGCTGTGAGATAGCTTATCAGGTGAAACTGCTGAAAGACGAGGCCGATGGTGTCGCGGCGGATGGCGGTGAGGCTGCGGGCGCTCTCGCGCGAGATGTCCCGCCCGTCCAGTATGACAGCTCCGGAGCTGGGGCGGTCCATACAGCCGACGATGTTCATCATCGTGGTCTTGCCGCTGCCGGACGGGCCCATGATGGACACCCACTCCCCGCGCTGCACGTCAAAGCTCACGTCTTTGAGGGCATCAAGCGGCCCGTAGCTCTTGGTGATGTTCTGCAAGTCGAGGAGGGGCTGCTCTGTGGTCTTCTGCGGCATGGGTCATTCCCCTTTCAAAACGAGGGCCGGGTCTACTTTGGTGGCGCTGCGCACCGGCGGGATACAGGCCAGCGCGGTCACGACGAGGGCCACGAGTATGGTGAGCGGTGCGATTATCGGGGTAAAGCTGATGGCGCGCCCAAAGACCTGCAGGCTCACGAGCTGGGCAAAGCCAAAGCCCGCCGCCGCACCCAGGGCACCACCGATGAGCGCGGTGGCGAGACCCTCTCCGAGGAAGGCCAGCGCAACGCCGCCGTTGCTGGCGCCGAGCGCCTTGCGGAGCCCAATTTCGCGTCGGCGCTCAGCCACAACCGCCATCATCGTCGTGGCCACGCAGATGAGGGTGAGCAACAAGACTACCGCGGTAACGAGGTAGACCAGCGACTGAAGCTTGCCCAGTACCGTGTCCTGGCTCTGGGTAACGCGTTTGACGAGCGTCGCGGTGAGCCCGTTGTCAGCGGCCTCGATGTCTGCGGCGTAGCGCTCCAACTGCTCGCCGGAGCTGTTGATGCTCAGCTCAACGATGTCATAGCTCTCTCCGCCAAACAGAGCGGCGTAGTCTGTGAGCGAGACGAAGACAAAGGCCTCCTCCTGTCCGCCCGTCTGAACGATACCGGCAATCTCAAAGCGCTGCTCAAAGTTCTGGCCCTCCCTGGCTGTGCCCGAAACAGTGATGCCGTCTCCCGGCTCAAGGCGGAAGGTGTTGGCTACCTCGTTGCCAACGAGCGCCTGGCCTGCCGCCACGGGCCACTGTCCTGTGATATTCCAGAACGGACTGGTGGTCTCGACTTCTACAAAGTCAGTGCCGGCGAGGATGAAGGGGAGGTCGCCCACCGAGATGGTGTCATAGCGATAGGGCGTGATGCCCACCACCTCGCTCGCTGGTAGCAGCGAGCGTACCGCTGCAAGCTGCGTGGGGCTTATCGTGGCCGTGGCTGTGCCCGTGCCAGCGCTCGTTGCTGGAGCGTTTGCTGCCGAGCCTACTGCCGCACCTGCTTCCTCCCTGGCGGCCGCCACAAAAGCGCTGTCATGGCACTGCAGGCAGTCCAGATCCTCAAACCGATGGTTGGGATTCATGATAAGGCTGCCTCCTCCGGTGCCAGTCGTACCCTCCGTGCCAGTCGTAGCCTCGCTCGCTCCGTCTTCACCTGCATTTTCACCTGCATTCTCACCAGTGCCCTCACCCGCGGCGCTTTCAGCTGTTGCCTCTTCACCCTCACCCTCTGCGTCTTCACCCTCAGCTGTCTCCGGCCCTGTAGCGGCGCCTTCGCCTGTGGGCAACAGCACCATGTTAGCGCCGTAGGAGCGGAACTCAGCACCCATCTGGCGGGGTATGTCGTAGTAGATGGTCACGAGCCCGGAGAGTATGGTTGCTCCCACGGTTATCGAGAGCAGCGCGACGAGCAGGCGCGAGCGCCGCCTCAGGAGTGAGGCCAGTACCGTTCTGAGGAAGAATCGCCAGCGCCCGGTACGGCGCACGTGCTCAGGCTCGCCCTGCATCCTATCTGCCATGGAGCACCTCGGCGGGACGCAGACGCAGGATGCTGCGGAGGGCCGGCAGGCTACCGAGCACGATGACCAGCACGAGGATGACGGCCAGGAGCGGTATGACCATCGGAGCGGCTGCTATGGGCGAGCCAAACACGGTGTGGCCGATGATCTGCGCAAAACCCAGGCCCAGAACATAGCCCACGGCGCCGCCGACGAGTCCCACCAACAGTATCGCCAGCAGCACGAGCCAGGCCACGGCCAGGTCACGCCCTCCCAGCGCCTTGATGAGGCCTATCTCGGCGGCCCGTTCCATGACGCTGGCGGAGACGAGGTTGGAGATGCCCAGTGCCGCGCCCACCATGCTGAGCAGCGTGATGAACAGCATGAGCAGCTGCGTCTTCTCCAGGATGGAACCCTCGGAGGCTGCCACCTGCCGCACCGGCTTGGCCACCGCGTCGGGGATGGCCTCTTCTATCTGGTAACAGATGGCACTGGCGTAGGCCGTGCAGTACCAGGTCTCGTACTCCTTGGAACTGAGGCTGCGGGGGTTCTGTGCCGCCCGGCGCGCGAGTTCGTTGTCCGGTGTGGTGAGCGCGCTCACCTCCAGGCCGGTGATGAGGCCCTCTTTGCCGGAAAGCTTCTGAGCCGTTTCCAGCGTGACGAAGATCTGCTCATCCTCTTCTCCGCCTGTGTCAACCACGGCGCGCACGGTGAGGCTCGCGTCTGCTTCCGTGCCGCGCAGCGTAAGGCTGTCACCTGGCGTGAGCCCATAGCGCTGGGCAATACCTGAGCCGAGCAGGGCCCCGTCAGCGTCGTCATCGCTGAGCCAGCTGCCCTCAAGGCTCCACCAGCTGCGCATCCGGCTGATGCCGGTGTCCAGCTCCTCACCCGTTGGCAGCGTCATCTGCCGGGCAAACCAGGCACCGACGACCTTGACGCCGGGGCTCTCTCCCTCCTCCTCCACAGCTTCGCCCTGAGCGACGACGGTGGCCTGAGTCGTGAGCAGGGGCGTAAAGTCAACGATATTGTGGGCCCAGAAGATGGTCTTGACCTTGACCGCGTCATCCTCGGGCAGGTACATGTCGGGGCTCTCTCCCACGTCCTCCATACCATAGAGATCGCTGAGGAGCAGGGCCCCCTTGGGCAGCACGGTGATGTTGGCGCCATAGGTCTTGAGCTCGCGGTTTACCTTGTCGCCCACATCAAGCACGACATTGAGCATGGCCGAGGCGAGCGAGGTGCCCAGGGCCACGGTGAGGGCAATCATCAGCATCTTGCCCCGCTGGCGCACCACCACCTTGGCTATCATCCTGAGAAACATCGCTCCACGCCCTTCATTCGTTTTGGTCTGCTGCGCTCAGTCAAAGTATGTTGCACCTGCCTCAAGCGTCTCCACGGCAATGGACAGCGTGCCCTCGTCGATGGAGAACTCCAGGGGAATGGGATTGCAACCACCGGGAAACCCAATCGTCTGTTTGTTCATCACCACGTCACACATCTTGCAGACCACCTCGTCGTCGCGCTCGTAGTAGCCCGTGGCGCCGCAGATGTTGCAGGCATCGAGCCCCACGCCATAGGCCGCCTCGCTCTTCTTGATGACGATGAAGCGGACCTCGACGTTACCCTCGCTCATATGGATGAAGCGGTGCAGATGTCCGTCAGACACGAGGTCAAGGGGGATAACGGCCTCAGCACCCGCGTATTCCAGGGGCTCGGCGGGAGTCAGCTCGACCTCCTGCTCATTCAGCGCCCGCACAACCGTAAGCGAGAGCACGACGATGAGGCAGCAACCGGCAACGACGGTGCTCCAACGTCTCAGCGTCCGCCACGCCGCCCGGGCCTTGCGTCGAAGCGCAGGGTTGGGCTCACCACTTCTCCTCCCCTTTCGAGCGTTTCTGAGTGCCAGCACCGTCGCAACTATCGCCAGGGCCAGGAGCAGGTAGAGGAAGAGATCGCCGTAGTTATTGTAGAACTGCAGGATGGTGCGGAGCCAGGGAGCACGGGGAATCCAATTGTGGGTATAGAATATCTGGACGCAGGACAGCAGCGCGGTGAGCAGGTAGACCGTGAGCATCGTCAGGCACAGCACCCGCAGCTGCGGCACTGAGAGTCTGCGTGTGACAACCGCGACCCCTGCCGCACAGAGGCCAAGCACCGCAAGGCCGGCCAACCAGCCCAGAAGCCGATGGAGTACTATGACGCTGAGAAGCTCCTCGTCGCCCTGGACAAACTCCCGGATGTAGAGCAGGTCGCCTCGCAGAACGTAGACAACGAGCAGACCGCCCACAAGACAGATAAGCCACAGCCGCAGTCTCTCCAATTTTTCCCTGCTCTTGGTGGTATCCCTGCTCTCGGTATGCTCCTCCAGCACTTGCTCCGACAGAGGTTCCGTCTCTGCGTGGGCGTATAGTGTGGGGAGGCCCCGTGCAGTGCGTCTCAAACCAAGTCGGAGTTCGCACACCACGTAGGCAAGGCCGCAGACGAGGATGGCCGCAAGAAATCCCAGGTTCCAATACTCGGTGACTATCCAGCCGGTAAAGGCCTTGAGTACGGCGAGCACGGCGGCCAGGCCGGCCCCTACAGCCAACGCTCCGATAAAACGCCGAGTGGCGGCCCTGCCGCCTGTCCGGGAAATGGTTATTCCCAGAACAGGAAGCAAGACCGCCAGCGCTACGCTATACTGCTGAACGGCTATGAGGTATTCAAGCATCCCTCGCCGTTGCTCCTCTCACTTGTGGTGCAGCACGGTGGTTACCACTCGCGCGGGACCCAGTCAAACTCCCACTCGGTTACCAGCGGGGTGGTCCAGAACTTGCCCTCGACGCCGGTTTCCGCGTCGGTGTGCAGCAGGTAGCCCTGCTCCTCGGGGCTGTGGATGATGAAGCGTACCAGGTAGGTGCCCGCCGGCCCTATCTTGATGTTGGCTCCGTAGTGCGGGCCGTCAGAAGCGCTCATGGGCATGAAGACGCCTTCTGTTACCATCTTGCCGGTTGAGTCCTCAATCTCGTAGTCCACCGTGAGGTTGGGTACAAAGTCGCCCACGCCGTAGCCCAGATCGTTGCCCTCGGCTGCTGAGATGTCGGCCTCTATGTGCATGTCGGACTGTGCGGCGGGCAGCGAGTTGCCGGCGGGTTCCATGTCTACGGGCTGAAAGTAGACGGCTGCCACGTTGAGCGGCCCTACCACCTCATCGTCGCCGATGGGGTACTCCTCAAAGCCAGCCGCGTCTGCCGGCCCGGTACTCTCCCCACTCGGGGCGCTTTGGGTGCAGCCCGCCAGGGATACAAAGCACACCAGGGCAAGGGAAAGGAGCAGGGCTATCACCTTCCTCGCCGTGGCCTGGGTGGTTACCGCTGCTTCTCTTGCTTGTTCTTTCATTGTGGCTCTCCTGTCTGTTGTACGGACTTGTTTTTCTTCCACTTGCGTATCTGAAACGTGATGGTAATCACGGTGATACCGAGTATGATGAGCTGCGGTACAAGGGTCTCGACGGTGGGATAGATGCCGAGGATGTCAACGGTGGGCATGCCCGGAATCGCCGTGACACCGATGACGCCGCCTTCCTGCAGCTCCTTGATTCCCGAGCCCACAAAGGTGATGCAGAGGGCAAACATCACGAGGCTCGTTCCTGTAAAGAAGGGTTTAATGGGGAGGCGAATGGAGAGGAAGCGAATGATGAGGAAGATGGCGACGAGCGCCACGGCTCCCACGCCGAGTCCCAACCAGACCATGCTCGTTGAGCCTGCGTCGGTGCCCGCAAACAGCGCGCTGTAGAACAGGATGGTCTCGGCGCCCTCGCGAAAGACCGCGAGGAAGGCCGCAAAGGCCAGCGCAAAGACGCTACCCCGGGTAATCGAGGTGCTCACCTTGCCCTCTATATAGGATTTCCAGGATGAGGCATCGGCCTTGGAGATCATCCAGTTGCTCACGTAGAACAGCACGAGTACGGCCAGAAGCATGGTGGCCCCCTCGATTATTTCCTGATTGGCCCCGCTGGCAGCGGAGAGCGCCGTGAGTGCGAAGGCCAGACCCACACTGGCCACCAGGGCCAGGCCGGAGCCGATATAGACCGGCCGTGCCTGTTTTTTGTTGCCGCTCTTGACGAGGTAGGCGATGATGGCTCCCACAACGAGTATGGCCTCAAAGCCCTCGCGTAATATGATGACGAGCGAGCCGAAGAAGGCAACGAAGGGATTACCCGATCCGCCGTCAAGCGTGGTGGCATCCTCGCGCAGCAGCGAGATGAGGGTGTCGAGCGAGGCGCGCGCGTCTGCGCTCCGGCCTTCTTCCATCGCCCGCTTGGCAAAGCTGAACTGATACTCCACCGCGGCGGCGCGATCTCCCGAGATATGCGCCATGACCGTCTTCTCAAAGCCGAGGGCCTCATAGTACCCGTAATAGGCATCGTCCACGCGGGTCTTGGCAGCAGCTACGTCGCCCTGCTCGTAGGTGGCATAGGCATCCTCGAGGATGGACTCCATGTCGTCGACTATCTGGTTCCAGGTCTCATAATCGGCGTTGCTGGCGGCATAGGCAGGGGAGGGCGCGATGAACGCCAGGGCCAGAAGTGTGGCGAGGGCGACGGTGAATACAAGAGCCAGCCGTCGACAGGGCCTCTCCCGTTGGAGCTTCTCAGTAGTAACTGCCACCTGCACGCCTTCTCCCATCTGTCCGCCTGGCCACAGCCCTCCATCGGTACCTGGAAGTAGCCTGTAGCTAACATACCAAAGTATACCCGGGGTAACATCTATGTCAAGACCTTTGTTGAAATAATCCTCGCCGCCTTGGAGTTCCGTTACTTTTCAGCCCCTCTCGCAATGACAGTGGGTGTGAACAGGAACGTTTCGTTTGAGTTGCCCTCGCTTGCCCTTACCGACATCTTCTGCCATCATTACAGGTTCTTTCGTTCCACAAAAAGAGAAAGATGAAGAGAGCAATTCTTAACGGCAGCGAGGGGCAGGGAGAGAAAGCCAGTGCAAAAGCTCTGGACCAGGGAGTTTGTCATCACCAGCCTCGTGAATTTTGTCAACGCGAGCAACTTCTACCTGCTTGCGGTGGTTACCGCGGGCTATGCCATCGACCATTTTGAGGCGGACAGCGGCACTGCCGGTCTCGTAACGGGCATATTTGTTGTGGGGGCGCTCGTGTCCCGCCTGGTGGCGGGCAAGATGCTCGGTCTGCTTTCGTACCGACGCACGCTCGTCATCGGGCTGCTGATAGCCCTGGCGTCCTCGCTGTTCTATCCCCTGGCACCAACCGTTGCCGCGTTCATCCTCGTCCGTACGGTGCATGGCTTCGGCTTTGGCATCATCGTTTCTGCTACCTCCACCATCGTTGCCGACATCGTACCCACTGCGCGCTCGGGAAGGGGCATGGGGTACTTTCAGCTTTCTGCCACCGTGGCTACGGCCCTCGGCCCCTTTGTTGCGGTCTTCCTCAGCGAGCTCGGCAACTATACACTCATCTTCCTCATCTGCTCGGGCCTGCTCCTCATCGCGCTGGTGCTGGTAGCTTTTCTCAGACTGCGCACCATCACCTTAAGTCCTGAGGAACGCGAGTCGTTCAGGGGGTTCAAGCTGAGAAGCATCATCGAGCTGCCGGTGATGCCGGTGTCCACACTCGTCATGTTCATGTATCTGAGCTATGCGGCAATCGTCGCCTTCCTCGCCCTGTTCACCTGGGATGTCGATCTCCCGGGCACCGCCAGCTGGTTCTTCATCGCCTATGCGGCCATCATCATCGTGTCGCGTCCTCTCGTAGGTCATCTGTTTGACCGATGGGGCCCGCGCCCCCTCATCTTTCCCGGCTTGGTGGTATTGACCGTCGGCTTTGTGTTGCTGAGTCAGATGCAGGATCCCGTGATGCTCATTATCTCGGCCCTGTGCGTTGGTCTTGGTCAGGGAGCCGTCCAGGCCGTGACGCTTGCGACCGTTGCCAAGATTACGCCGCCCCACCGCAAAGGCGTTGCGACGACAACCTATTTTCTGATGGCAGATGTAGGTTACAGCCTGGGGCCGATGCTGTCCGGTGTCCTGCTTCCCTTCGTGGGCTTCAGGGGGCTCTATCTGCTGATGGGAGGGATAATCGCCTGCACCGTGCTGTTCAGCTGGTGGCAGCGCAGTAAGCTGTGACGGGCTCGATGGCGTCGGATGGTTTGCTTTTCTCCGCAAAAGGGCTAAAATGGCTATGTTCGTATCCCCTCAGTATTCTGTCAGCCAAGAGAAAGGGCTCACGTGAGCGGTTTAGACCATCCTCACAGTTGCTAGTCCCTGGTGCCTCGTCTCCTTTTGACGGTGGCCGTGGGACAACACCGCCATACGGGAAAGGAGACTCGCAATGCCTTATCTATCCCAGATGCTTTCGCGCCCGGTCATTGATGCCGATGGCGTCGAAATAGGCAAGATCAACGATCTCGCCATTCAAACCGGCGAGGTATTTCCGCGCATTACCGCCGTGGCCTTCAAGGGGCCCTCCAAAACGCCGTTCATGGTGAGCTGGCGTAAGTATGTGAGCGAATACGACGGCAACAGGGTGGTGCTCAACACCGCAAGCCACAACATCCGCTTCTCGTACCTGCAGCCCGACGAGCTCCTGCTTGCCCGCGATCTCCTCAACAAGCAGATAGTGGACACGCAGGGCCTCAAGGTGGTGCGGGTCAACGATCTCAAGATAAGCCAGAGCGGCAAACAGCTGCGCCTGTTGGGTGCTGAGGTAGGGGTGCTGGGCATCCTGCGCTCCCTGGTGCCGTGGCTGGAAAGGCTCGTCGAAGCCTTCTGCAAACTCGTGGGTCATCCGCTCAAAGAGAACATCATCGCCTGGAACTACATGGAACTGGTGGACAGGGATCTGTCCTCACTCAAGCTCTCCATGACCCACAAGCGCCTGCATGAGCTGCATCCCGCCGATGTGGCCGACATACTCGAACAGCTCAAACCGCAGCAACGCGCCAAGGTCTTTGAACATCTCGACGCGCAGCAGGCGGCAGAAACCATGAGCGAGCTTGACGACGAGTATCAAACCGACCTCATCGACGACATGAGCGAGTCTGAGGCCTCCGAACTCCTGGCCTCCATGGATCCAGACGACGCGGCTGACATCATCGGCGACCTTCCCTATGAAAAGGCCGAGCAGCTGCTCTGGCTCATGGGGGTGCAGGACAGCCGCCGCATCAGGGCGCTGCTTGGCTATAGAGAAAAGTCGGCCGGCGGCATTATGACCACCGACTTTGTAGCCGTGAGCGAGGAAACGAGCGTCGCGGATACCATCGAAAAGCTGCGCGCCGAGAGCGAGGGCTTTGAGCAGGTCAGCTACATCTATACCGTTAACTCCCACGGTGCCTTGACCGGCGCGCTCAGCATGCGCTCGCTGGTGCTCGCTTCCCCGGAAACCAGGGTGCACGAGCTTGCCGAGCGCGATCTGATAACCGCCGGGCCGGACGAAGATCAGGAAGACGTCGCCGACACCATTGCCAAGTATGGGTTCCTTGCGCTGCCCATTGTGGACGAGAACAAGAAGCTCCTGGGCATCGTTACCGTGGATGACGCCTTGGAAGTCATGGAGGAGGAGCACAGCGAAGACCTCCAGATTGCCGGTGCCGCTACCGGTAACCGTGATGAGGAGCAGAGAGGCATCGGCTCGCTTCTCCGCTGGTTCCTCCGGCGTATGATGTGGTTTGTGCTGTGGGCCGTGCTCGTTATTCTGCTGGTAATGGCCGGCGGCTTCGAGACCTTTATCGGAGCCCTGGCACTGGCACCCTTTGTGCTGCTTCTGGCCGAGAATTCCGTGTCTGTTGCCGTGAGCGACCTCCTTGACTATGGCGGCCCTTCTACGGGCCAGGCCCTGGGGAGGCTGTTTGGGCGCACCGCCGTGCTCGCCGTAGCCGTAGCGGTTCTGGGGATAATCCTCAGCCTCGCGCTGGGCGCTGCGCTCGATGTCAACACCGAGGCACTGCTCGCCGATGTTGCGGCCGGCCAGGAGCAGGCTGCCTCGGGACAGGTCCTCACCCTCAACCTCATCACCGAGTTCAAGAATGCCTGCCTGCCTGCCGTTGCCGCCGCCTGCTTCGTGCTGTTTTTCTCCCTCGTGGTAACGCTGTATGGCCGTCGTCGTCTCGACCGCAACAAGGAGCTTTCCAATACATCGATGACCTTTGTGGTCATGTTGCTTGCCCTGGCGGTTCAGTTTGGGCTCACCTACCTCGTCCAGATACTGAACATGGCCTGATGAGAGCGATGAGAGAGACACCATGCACTGGGACGAAGCAAAGAAGCAGGCGAAGGCCAAAAGGAGGCCCTTGCTGCTGCTCATCCTGGCCTCTGCCGGTCCGGGAATCATCGCCGAGTTGGCAGGCAACGACGCCGGCGGTATCTCCACCTTCTCCATAGCCGGAGCCAACTATGGGCTTACCATGCTTTGGACCGTGCCGGTGGCCCTGATTTTTCTGATGGTTGTGCAGGAGATTGCGGCTCGCCTGGGTGCCAAAACAGGCAAGGGCTTTGCCGCTTTGATACGGGAGAACTACGGCATCCGGCTCACTACCTTTGCCATGCTTGCCCTGGCCATTGCCAACAGTGGTACGACGCTCTCGGAGTTTGCCGGCATTGCCGCGGGCATGGAGCTGTTTGGGGTTAATAAGTACATTGCGGTGCCGCTTGCCGGCCTGGCGGTCTGGGCACTGTTGATGGGCGGCTCCTACCGGCGCACCCAGCGCATCTTTCTCATTATCAGCCTGGTCTTTCTCGTGTATGTTGTGGCCGCCTTTGTGAGCAGACCCAACTGGGGAGAGGTGGCGCTCCATACGATAGTGCCTACCGCCCTGCCCAACGCGGGGTTCATCTCGCTGGTCATTGCCATGATTGGTACGACCGTGGCGCCGTGGATGATATTCTTTGGACAATCCAACGTGGTTGAGAAGGGCTCGACGGTCAAAGACCTGTTTTTCCTCCGTGCGGATGTGTTCATTGGCGCGGTGGTGGCGTGTCTGGTGGTATGGTTTATCATGATTACCACCGGCACCGTGCTCTATGAACGGGGCATAGTGGTGGACGACGCCGCGGCCGCGGCCCAGGCCCTCGAGCCTACTGTGGGCCCGGCGGCCGAATACCTCTTTGGTGCCGGGTTGGTGGGAGCGTCCTTTCTTGCGGCCTGTGTGCTGCCGCTGACTACTTCCTACGCCATCTGTGAGGCCTTTGGCTGGGAGCGGGGTGCAGACGCCACGTGGAACGAGGCCCCTGCCTACAAGGGCATCATCACCGGCATCATCGTTATCTCCTGCATTATCGTGCTGCTGCCTCAGATAGACCTGATGTATGTCATGCTCACCGCGCAGGTCGTTAACGGTATTCTCCTGCCTATACTGCTCATCTTTCTCGTGCTCACAGCAAACAACCGTAACGTTATGGGAGCAAACCGCAACGGACGGCTCAGCAATGTTTTAAGCTGTATAACCATAGGGGCAATCATCGGACTCACCCTGGCACTATTCGTCTTTCAGATTTTGGGGTACTAGGCAGCGAGCATGTATCGTTTGGGCATCGACATAGGGTCAAAGACCGCCAAGATGGTTCTTTTGGACGAGAAGGACAGGCTTGTCTTCTCGCAGTACACGCTGCATAAATCCAATGTCCTCGGGACCTTCAGCGAACTCCTCGGCAACACTATCTGGCGCTTTGGCAACCACGAGGTAGAGCTGTGTGTCACCGGGTCTTCGGGCATGCGGTTTGCCCAGGATCTCGGGCTCGCCTACGTGCAGGAGGTCATCGCCTCGCGCCGTGCCCTGCAGTGCTACCTGCCCGAGGTGGACGTGGCCATCGAGCTGGGCGGAGAGGATGCCAAGATTCTGTTTTTGCGTGACACCGTAGAGGAGAGAATGAACGGCAGTTGCGCCGGTGGCACGGGGGGTTTTCTCGACCTTATGTGTGGCATGTTGAGCGTCAGGGCCAAGCAGTTCAACGCTCTGGCGGCGGCCCATATGCACCTGTACCCCATTGCCTCGCGCTGTGCGGTCTTTGCCCAGGCCGACGTGCGCCCGCTCATCAATGCCGGGGCACGCAAGAGCGACATAGCCGCCTCGGTGATGCAGGCCATCGTCACCCAGACTATCACCGGGTTGGCCTGTGGCCGCACCATTGAGGGCAAGGTCGCCTTTTTGGGTGGCCCCTGCGAGGTCTACTCAGAGCTCGTGCAGCGTTTTCGCAAGACCCTGGGCCTCAGCCATGCTCAGACCTACAAGCCCGAGAATGCCCATCTGTTCGTGGCCTCCGGTGCCGCCCTGAGTGCGGGAGATCGTGCCTCGCATGTCGGCGGAAGCATACTCAGCCTTGAGGAGCTCAAGGCCCGTATCGACGCACTCCCGCAGGAGCAGGACGGCAGCTTTGGCAGATTGCCGGCGCTGTTTGCCAACGACGGGGAGCTCGCGGCCTTTAAGGCACGCCATGAGCAGGACAGGGTGCCGCGTTCTCGCCTCATGGATTACGAGGGAGACATCTTTGTCGGCATAGACGCCGGCTCCACGACACTCAAGCTGGCTGCCATCGACGCCACCGGCAAGCTGCTCTACAGCGCCTATGAGAACAATCAGGGCGATGTGGTGGAGACCATGCGAGAGACCCTTGATGAGTTTTACCGCGCCTCGCCGCGGGAGTACGGCGGCCAGTCGCTCACGACGGTACGACGTTCTCTGGTGTGTGGCTACGGCGAGGATCTGCTCAAGACGGCGTTTTGCCTGGATTCCAGCGAGGTAGAGACGGTGGCCCATCTGCGTGCGGCCCAGGAGTTCTGCGAGGACGCCAGTTTTGTGCTGGACATTGGCGGTCAGGACATCAAATGTCTGCGCCTCGGAGGCGGGCAGATAGAGGACATCATGCTCAACGAGGCCTGCTCCAGCGGCTGCGGGGCGCTCATCCAGGGATTCGCCCGCTCACTCGGACACACAAAATGGACCTTTGCCGAGGAGGCCCTCAGGGCGGAAGGCCCGGTCGATCTGGGCACGCGCTGCACGGTGTTCATGACCTCGCGCGTACGGCAGGCGCAGAAGGAGGGCGCAAGCACGGCCGACATCAGCGCCGGACTCGCCTACTCCGTGGTGCGCAACGCCCTGTATAAGGTCATGGGAGTGAGCAATCTCAATCAGTTTGGCGAGCGGGTCGTGGTGCAGGGCGGCACGTTCATGAACGATGCGGTGCTCCGGGCCTTTGAGCTGGAAAGCGACCTGGAGGTCGTCCGTCCGGACATCGCACACCTCATGGGAGCCTACGGAGCCGCACTCCTGGCGCGCGACGAGTATCTTGAACAGCTTGCAGCTGCCGACGCCACCCAAAGGTCCACAATACTCGAGCCCTACGAACTGGCAACGCTCAAACAGACGCAGAGCACGCTCCGCTGTGAGGCCTGTACCAATGCCTGCAACCTCGCGGTGAGCAGCTTCTATCTTGCCGACGAGGGTAAAAGCAAGCCCCTGCCGTCCGAGCTGCTTCTGCAGAAGGAGAGTAGTGGCGGTCAGAATGCGCGGGACGAAGAGGAGGAGAGGGCCAGGCAGAACGGGCAGCAAAGCAGCGTGGAGAACCGCGTGTTTGTGAGCGGCAATCGCTGCGAGCGGGGTGCACGGTGGGCGGCTGGCAAGCTCAATCAGAGAGCCGCGGAGCACACCCAGGGCCTTCGCGCACAGCAGGCAGACAATCTCATGGCCTGTGAACAGGAGCTGCTCGCTCGGTCGGCAGCGCGGCTCCACCATCATGAGGGCTCCCCGCTCCTGGCGCTCCCTCCGGTGCTGGGTGTGTACGAGCACCTGGTCTATTGGCAGACCCTGTTCTCAGAACTGGGTTTTAGCGTGTTGCCTCCGCAGCAGAGTTCAGGAGAACTCTACCGTCTGGGTGCCGCCTCCGTGTTGTCCGAGACGGTGTGTTATCCGGCCAAGCTCATGCACGGGCATATCGCCCAGGGTATCGCCCGGGGAGCGCAATTCTTCTTTGTGCCGACATTTGAGAGAGAGCACACCGAGGATAGCAAGATAGAAGACGGGACGGAGACAGCGGGGACGGGGCTGCTGTCACACGTACCCCAGTGGGACAAAGCAGCCCCGTCCCCGCTGTCCCACCCTCTGTCTCCGTCCCGCTCCCATCGCAATTGTCCGGTTGTCTGTGGCTACGGCCATCTGGCAGTGCATGACGTGCAGGCCTTCTCAGGCGGCAGGGCAACCCTGCTTTCTACCACCCTTGCCGGGCCGCTGCCGAGTACCGCCGATGTACGCGAGTTGCTCAGGCAGGCAGGCAGGGAAGCTTCGGACGAGGCGATTGCCGCGGCGTGTGCTGCTGCCTCCGTGGCGGAACAGCACAGCTTTGAGCAGCTCTGGCAGAAGGCGGAGGCCAGCTTGGAGCAGCTTGATGAGGGATGCCGCCCGGGCATCGTGCTCCTGGCCCATCCCTATCATAGCGACCCCGGCATCAACCATACGGTTGACAGGCTGCTGGCCGCCATGGGCTACACGGTCTTCAGCACGGCCAGTTTGGAGCGGGCAGCACTGGCCTGGCCAAAAGGGGAGGAGGGACGGGGAGGCTGTCCCACGCACCCCAGTGGTGCAGAGCAGCCCCACCCCCTCTGTTCTGCACAGCATGCGGCTGCAAGCACGGACGACGCCGGCCTGCCCGCTGAGGGCTGGACCCAGGCTCTGCGCCTCTATCGGGTGGCAGAGTTTGTTGCCGCGCATCCCCGGCTGCACGCCGTACAGCTCCATTCCTTCGGCTGCGGTGTTGACGCGCTCACCGTCCCGGTCATCCAGCAGATAATTCAGGCGGCAGGCAAGCCCTACACGGCTATCAAGCTCGACGAGATGGTAGACCCCGCCACCCTGCGCATCCGCCTCCGCTCGCTCGACTATGCGCTGAGCAGGGGAGAACGAAAGAGGACATACGGGGAGAGGATGAAATTGGGTGATGAGACGGTAATCTTCCGCTCCACAGAGGAGCAGAGCTGCCCCGTCCCCCTTCAGCAGGACGCGAAAGCCGTTCCCCTTCAGGCCTCTCCCTTGTCTACACAGGAACCACCAACCACTTCATGCGCTGCGCTGCCTTCCGTTTCGCCCCTCGACACGGAGCAGGGATTAGCGTCGCTGCATAATGATCTCTGCTATCAGATGCTCGCCCTGGGAGGCCAGGTGCTCAACTGGATGCAAGCACACGAAGGCGATGGCAGTTTCACTCTCCCAACACTGTGCAAGAATTGCCGCGGAGCGGAGCTGGAGCGGGTGCTCAACCAGGTATTGCCAGCAGGCCGACGTGTTTCTCTTGTCACGGACACGGGGGCAGCAGAGGCGAAGCTGGGTCAGCGGGGTCGGGGCTGCTGTCCCACGCGCCCCAGTGGGACAGAGCAGCCCCGTCCCCGCTGTCCCAGCTTCGCCTCTGCGATGTCAGCCCCCAGCTCCGCCTCTGCTCTCCAGACAACACAGCCTGCTGCTCCTCGCATTGGCGTGCTGGGCAACGCGGCCATGCTGCTTACGCCGGAGTTCAACGACCTTCTCCTGCAGAGAATTGAAGATGAGGGTGCGGTGCCGGTGCTTCCCAGCGCTGACGCGGTGTTTGCCAGCGAGCAGCCCCTGCCAGAGCTCCTGCCTGCCCTCTACGCTCAAGGCATTCGCGACTATATCTTCGTGCAGAGCTTCGGCTGCCTGCGCAGTCATGTAGACGCGCGTGGTGCGTTGCCCGAGCTCAAAGCAGACTACCCCGACTGCAACATCACCTTCCTCGAATACGACCCCGGCATCTCCCAGGTCAACCAACTGAGCCGCCTCAAACTAGCGGTGACCATTGCGTTTGAGAGAAACTGATGGGAACCTTGAAGTCGATGCCAAAGGAGTACACCCAAAACTTACGTAGAAGCCAAGATGAATGTATAATTAGTTAGTCCAATGTCAATTAACAGTGCTGTTTAAGGGCATGAGTATGGAGCATTTTTACACAGAATCGCCTCACTGGCATCAGAAGATCGGCCAAATTCACGCTTTGCTTGAGCGAGTCAAGATAAGCGAGGAGCAGTCGGAGGATGTTCTGCGTTTACGCAAGCTCAACAGAATCATGTCCATACATTCGTCTACTGCAATCGAGGGAAACATTCTTTCGCTCGGCCAGGTAACAGACATAGTCAATGGCAAGCCGGTTCTGGGTCCGCCAAAAGACATCAGGGAGGTACAGAATGCCTGGCAAGCATACGATGGCCTTGAAACGTATGACCCCTGGAACATATCAGACCTGCTCCATGCCCACGCTCTAATGACACAGGGGCTCGTGTATGAGTCAGGCGCGTTCAGATCTGTTGATGTTTCGGTGGTGAGAGGTGACGGCACAGTTCTTCATCGTGGAGCCGCGCCTGTGAGTGTTCCCTATCTTGTTGAGGAGCTCTTCGAGTGGGGTCAATCGAGTGAGGCTCATCCGCTTATCAAAAGCTCCGCAGTCCATTTTATGTTGGAACACATCCATCCTTTCAGGGATGGCAATGGGCGGATTGGGCGCCTGTGGCAAACGCTTATCCTTGCAGTCTGGAACTCGCTCTTTCAGTGGATGCCTGTTGAGACGCTTATACGCGACAGCCAGGCATCGTATTATGCGGCGCTACAAGAGTCACATGTTGGGGAGGTCGATTGCCGCCCCTTTATCGACTACATGCTTGAGGTCATTGAGAATGCACTCTCTGTATACGTTGATATCGCCAGTGAGACGACAGAGGATGTCGGAATAAATGTCGGAATAAATGTCGGAATAAACTCTCCCCTGCAACAGCGAATTCTGGAAAAGATACAGCAGGAGCCTACGCTTACCGCCCGTGAACTTGCGGTGCTTCTCGATGTTTCTCAAAGAACCATTGAACGCCACATCAAGGATCTCCGAGAACAAGGAGTGCTCGAGCGGGCCGGATCACTTAAAACCGGCTACTGGCGGATAGTAACCGAACGGTTGTAAGCGCCAGCTAAATGTCTCTCAACCGTCCTATACCGCCATTGCGTTTGAGAGGAATTGACAGACTGGCAGTGAAAAGGGCGACACCTCAAATTGAGAGCCGGCTCTTGTGATAGAGTACCATCACTATGAAAGTAGACAGTCTTGACTTTGCCGATACCCAGAGCTCTGATAGCGCAGCCGCCCGGCTCTTTGCGCTGCCAACAAAAAGCAGGATCAGAAGGATAGCCGCTGCACTCCTGATGGTAGCCTCCGTGGTCTTGTACTGCGTCTACCCCAGTGCCTTTTGGACGGTAGCCGACGACACGCCAGTCGCCGCGTCTCTCTTTCTCCCCCTCTTTATCCTCTGCGTTATTGCCAGCCTGCTCCTTGACTTCTCTCTGCGGAACAAATATCTGCGAGTCGCCGCAAAAACTACGGCGCTGCTGGCGTGTCTGCTGGTCATCTTCTACGCCAGCGAGGTCCTGATAAGCAGGCACTTCTGGGCGCTGCTCTCTACCAATGCCGGTGCCTTCTGCTATGGCTACGGCATCATCGTGGCCTTCTGTGCCGTGTTCTTTGCCTTCACGGGAAGCGTGCCGTGGGGCGTGAGGGCCACCGCCATCCTTGTGGCGCTGTACGGCTTCACCAATTATTTCTGCATCCTGTTCAGGGGAAGCCCCTTTGTGCCGCAGGATCTCTTTGGGCTTGCCACTGCCGCAGATGTGGCCTCGTCCTACGCTCCGAGCTTTACGAAGGAGGTGTATGAGGCCCTCCTGGCTTTTGTTGGAGTGTTTTGCCTTGCCCCCCGGCTCAACTTTGCCCGGTTGCCCGGCCACAGGCAATGGCTGGTACGTGCGGGGGCCTTGCTGTGTGCTCTCGTCTTCTTTGCTGCAACCGTCTCCAAGCCCTTTATCGTTGCGATGGGGTACGAGCCCTTCTATTTTGAGCAGTGGCAGAGCGCGGATCAAAACGGCACCATCCTTAACTTCGTGGCCAATATCGCGGACTCGTCTGTGCAGCCGCCCGAAGGCTATTCCTCTGAGGCCGTCGAGAAAATCGCGGCACGGTACGTCTCCGACTCGGTCGATGATGCCGGGGTCAAGCCCGATGTTGTCGTCATACTCGGCGAGAGCTGGGCCGATATCGTGCCTGAGGCGCGCGCCGAAACCAGCGAGCCCGTCATGCCCTTCATCTCCAGCTTGCAAGACCGGGCGGACGCGGCCAGCGGAAACCTCATCGTGTCCTCAAAGGGCGGCGGTACCTCACGTCAGGAGTTTCAGCTCCTTACCGGCGCAAACGACGAATACGGGCTCCATACGGCGCCGTTTCTGTTCCTCGTGGATGGAGAGCTCCCGAGCATCGTACAGTCCTTCAAGGCGCTGGAGTATCAGACCATTGCCCTGCACACCGGCACGCAGACTGCCTGGAACCGCGACACCGCGCTGCCCCTCATGGGCTTTGACACCTTTCTCTCAGAGGATGCGCTGGACTACGAGGAAGCGCCTACGCTCCGCGGCTATCTGCGGGATTCGGTTCTGTACAACAAGGCGCTCGAGCTCCTGGACGAGGCGGCAGCGGAGGACGAGCCCAGCTTTCTCTATGCCATCAGCATCCATACGCATGGAGGCTACGGCCATGAGGACTACGAGGCCACCATCAAGCTGGAGGAGCCGGAAGGATCCTACGCGCAGACAGAGCAGTATCTGAGCCTGCTCCACGAGGCCGACGCGGATCTGGAGGACTTTATCGAGGCGCTTGAAGGGCGTAAGCGGCCCACGCTCGTGCTCTTCTTTGGCGACCATCTTCCCAATTTTGACAACTCTTATGAAGAGGATGTGTTGGAAGGCAGCGACCCCCTGTGGAGATATAAGACCCTCTACGGCCTGTGGGCCAACTACGAGCTGCCGGAGACCTCGTTTGACGAGGGCTTGGGAGATGACCCTTATCTGAGCCTCAGCTACCTCAACCTGTATCTCATGCAAAGCGCCGGACTGCCCCTCACTGGCTACCAGAAATTCCTCCTGGAGGGAGCAGAAGCCTATCCCGTGGCGTCCATCCTTGGCTTCAGGGAGCCAGACGGCACCATCATCCCTGTTGAGGAGGCCCGGAAAAGCCGCGTGTACCAAGAGCAGGCAATCATGCAGTACAGCTTCGTCTACGACCGAGCCGCCATGCCAAGCGAGTTCTTCTTTTTGCGGGAAT
>JAISEO010000019.1 GCA_031264075.1 Coriobacteriales bacterium
ACCCCGCCGACCTGATAGCCGACCTACGCCAAGCCTTCGCCTCAATAACGGCAGAGCAGTAAAGGCTATCAGGCCGCCGAGTCCTTAACACTGATAATTTACTACCGTTCACAGGGTGTTAATTCCCCTCCTTTCGGAGGGGTGCCCCGAAGGGGCGGGGTGGTTTTAGGTGGGGCGGATGCTCCGTTCCCATTTCAAATGACGAGTGCAAGCCTACTGTTTTGAACCACCCTGCCCCTCCGGGGAGGAGAATTAACACCTCTGTGAACGATGATTCACGAGTCGTGATAGCTGCGATTACAAAATCCCATTTTACAGGGCATCATACGTATGATAAATTTTCTCTAGTAAACATATAAGTTTACTAGAGAAAATACTGAGAGCGCCAGATACTTGGGGCTGTGGGTGAGAAGAGGATGCGAGGAGGCTGGTGTCACGTTATCTATTTAAGAGGCTGGCCATCAGCGTGCTGATCTTTTTTGCGCTGACCTTCTTTGTCTTTGCTCTTTCCAGCCTGGCACCAGGAAGCCCAGTGGACTCTTATGTCACGCCCCAGAGCACGCCGGAGGACATCGCCCATATGGAGGAATATTTGGGATTGAACGACCCCATCCCCGTGCAGTATGGCAAGTGGTTGGGGCGGATGCTCGCGGGCGATCTGGGCAATTCCTACCGGGCGAAGATGCCGGTGCAAGGTCTGATTGCCGAGGCATTGGGCCCTACGGCCATCCTTACCAGCGCTGCACTGTTGACGGCTTTGCTGGCAGCCGTACCGTTGGGAGTGCTCTCGGCTGTCAAGCCCTACTCCATCTGGGACCGCGCCGCCAGCGTCATGGCCTATGTGGGGGCGGCCGTACCGCGTTTTTTTATCGGTCTGATCGTCGTTTTCCTCTTTGCGGTGCAGTTGAAGATTCTCCCGGCTACGGGGCTCTACTCTGCTGCTGGTGACGGTAATCTGGCCGATCGAGCCCAGCACCTTGTTTTGCCGGTCTTTGTGGTTGGCTTTGGTATCTTCGGCGTCTTTGTGCGCCAGATGCGTAGCAGTATGCTGGAGGTTTGGAATGAGGAGTATGTCAAGTTGGCTCGAGCCAAAGGACTGTCGGAATGGCGGGTCATCCTCGGCTTTGTTTTGCGCAATGCCCTCATCCCCATTGTCACGACGGTGGGTCTGGCTATCCCGGCTCTGCTTTCGGGCACGGTGGTGGCAGAGCAACTCTTTGCTCTGCCGGGTATTGGCAAGCTGTTGCTGCAAGCCGTTACCGGCCGCGATTACCCGGTAGTGATGGGAGTGGCGATGTTTCTCTCCATTGTGGTGTTGGTCGTCAATCTGCTGCTGGATATTATTTACGGTCTGCTCGATCCGCGCATTCGCCTGGCCAAATCGAAAGCTTGAGGAATGGTGCAGTTTTCAACACAACAGAGCGGTAAAAGGGCCGTTCCAGACATGATAAACCTGGCTTTACGGAGCACGAGGATGTGAGAAGATGTTCGAATCGGTAACAACTCAGGCGACCAAGTTAGCCCAGGCAACCGGAGATACTCGTCATTCCAGCGGCGCGCTGGCTCGTTTTTGGCGGATGCCGGCTGCGATAGGCGGCGTGATCTTTATTCTGGTCGAGGTACTTTTCGTTGTCTTTCTGCCTTTGGTTATCCCTCTCGATCCCTACACCTCACTCCCTGGCTATATGAGTTCCGGTCCCATCCCCGGTTACCCCTTTGGCTTTGATGAACTGGGACGCGACCTCTTTGCCCGTATCATCTATGGCGGTCAGGTTTCCCTTTTGGTGGCCTTTTGCGCTACCGCGCTTTCGCTGATCATCGGTGTGCCTCTGGGCTTGGTTGCCGGTTACTTCGGCGGCATTATCGAAACCATCGTGATGCGCTTTTCCGATGCCTTCATGGCTTTTCCAGCCATGATCCTTATCCTCATATTTGTCTCGGTGGCCGGGCAGAGTATAACTACGCTGACCATCATCATGGGAGTTCTCAGCTGGCCTTCTTTTGCCCGTTTGCTGCATGGTCGCATCCTTTCCATCCGTGAGGAGGAATATATCGAATCTGCGCGGGCTGTGGGCACCTCCAATTTCATCATCATCTGCAAATACATTCTGCCCAACTCTATCGCGCCGGTGTTGGTGCAGGCCACTTTCGCCTTCTCCATAACTATGTCCATAGAAGCCGGCCTGAGCTTTTTGGGCGTGGGTATCAAGCCGCCAACAGCAAGCTGGGGCAACATTCTGTACGCTGCCAAATCCATCTCGGTTCTGGCCTATCAACCCTGGGTCTGGTTGCCGGCCGGTGCCTTCTTTTTGGCGACGGTTTTCGCTGTCAATTTTATTGGCGACGGACTCAGGCGGGCGCTTGATCCCAAAAGTGGGCGGTGAGTGGCCATGGCGCTTTTGGAGGTACGCGATCTGAGCGTGGACATTCTTGCCAAACCGATTAACCTGCGCGTGGTGGACGGCCTCTCCTTTTCACTGGGGGAGAAGGAGATTTTGGGCGTCGTTGGTGAGTCAGGCTGCGGTAAGTCTGTCACATCTCTGGCTCTGATGCGTCTGATTCCGCCCAGTGTGGGGGTGGTGGACGCCGCTTCCAGTATCTGTCTGGAAGGGTGTGAGCTCGCCCAACTGCCAATCCAGGAGATGCGCAAGGTGTGCGGCGCGAAGATCAGCCTCATCCTCCAAGATTCCATGACTGTCTTAAACCCCGTTACCACGGTTAAGAAGCAGATGATCGAGACCGTTCGTGCTCACCGCCGCGTAACCCGGCGTGAGGCTTTGGGACTCTCCATCCAGATCCTGCGTAAGATGGGCATTCCGGCACCCGAGCAGCGCATCAACGACTATCCACACGAGTTCTCCGGCGGCATGAAGCAGCGCATCTCCATCGCCATTGCGCTGCTCTGTGCCCCACGCGTCCTCATTGCCGACGAGCCCACCACGGCCCTCGACGTTACCATCCAGGCACAGATACTTGATCTCCTCAAGCGTTTGCGCGACGACACCGGCACGGCTATCATCCTCATTTCCCACGATCTGGGTGTGGTAGCTGACATGGCAGACAACATCCTCGTGATGTATGTGGGTCAGTGTGTGGAGTATTCTCCAGCCGTCCAGCTTTTTGCGCGTCCGCTGCATCCTTACACCGAGGGTCTGCTGGCGTCCATTCCCCGCCTGGATTACGAGGTCAAACAGCTACCGGTCATCCCGGGAAGCGTGCTGGCAGCGGACCAGAGTCTTGCCGGTTGCCGCTTTGCGCCGCGCTGTTCCTACGCTTCGGATATATGTTTCGCCGAGCCGCCGCCTTTGTGCTGTGTGGGAGAACGTCGGGTGCGGTGTCATATGTATAAGAAATCTGGGGAGGCGGCGGTATGAGCGAGGTGAGCGAGGTGAGCGGCGTGCGTGGGGTGAGCGAGACGAGCGAGACGAGCGAGACGAGCGCTAAACTCATTCAAATCAACGGTCTGACCAAATACTTTGTCAGCTCTCGTTTGGGGCGCCACAAGAGCGAAGTGCGGGCCGTGGATGGCGTGGATCTGAGTGTCGTTCGCGGTCAGACTCTGGGACTGGTGGGTGAGTCGGGCTGCGG
>JAISEO010000020.1 GCA_031264075.1 Coriobacteriales bacterium
CCCCCTCGGTGGGGGGGTAAGGGGGGGGGGCACGGGGGTGGGGGGCTGGGTGGGGGGGGGGAGGGGCCAAAGGACCCACGAACCCCAGGGGGACTGTTGCCCCGTCCCCCTGTTCCAGCCAACCAGGCGCATTGATGCGGTGGGCAATCACTCCGGCCCCAAAGCCGTTGTCGATGTTGACGACGCTCACGCCTCCCGCGCAGGAGCTGAGCATGCCGAGCAGGGCGGCGATGCCACCAAAGCTCGCTCCGTAGCCTACCGAGGTGGGCACGGCGATGACCGGCACATCTACGAGCCCGGCCACCAGCGAGGGCAGGGCACCCTCCATGCCGGCGATGGCCACGATGACACGGGCACTCTGTAAAAGCTCTTGCTTCTCGAGTACCCGGTGCACTCCGGCCACGCCCACATCGGCGAGCAGCTTGACGTGTGAGCCCATGATGCGCGCGGTGAGGGCGGCCTCCTCCGCCGCCACAAGATCGCTCGTGCCGGCGCAGCAGACCACGGCCAGGCCAACTCCGCCGCTGGCCGCGAGGATCTCGGGGGCACAGCTGCCGCTGATCTGCAGGGGAACCGCGCGATTATCGATATAGAGCAGCCCGCAGCTCTCCACATAGTAAGCACCGGGCTCGGCCTCTTGCAGGGCACGCGCGTGCTCCGGAGCCGCTCGCGTTACGAGAACCACCCCATGAGCCGCGGCGATATGCGTGGCAATGGCCGCCACCTGCTCGGGCGTCTTACCTTGGCCGTAGACCACCTCGGGAAAACCGCAGCGCCCGGCGCGCTCGTAGTCGATGGTGGCGTAGCTATCTATGTGTGCCATACTCGTACCTCCAAAACATCCTTGTTATAATACCTGATGTTGCCGTTTGCACACCCTCGTTGCTCTCAACGTGAGCAAAACAATTTGGGAGCCGTGGGATTCGGGCTCGATTGCGCGAAGCAGCGCTGCCCGGAGTAACGGCAAGCCGCAACGATACTGATGCAGACAGAGGAGTGTTGTGCCCAATCCTGTTGTCATAGCCCTGGGACGCATTGTCCAGAAGGCTGCCGAGCTGCGCGGCGGCGGTTCGGCCCTGCCCGGGCTGGTGGTGGAAAAGCTTGACCCCCACTTTGCCGCGAATGTCCTGGGCCAGTTGCCGCGGGGCGTGGTGCTTGTCTCGGGAACCAACGGCAAGACGACCACGGTCAAGATAGTCGCCGAGCTACTCACCGCGGCGGGGCTCAACGTGTTCACCAACAACACCGGGTCCAACTTCATGCGGGGAGTCATCTCCTCTCTGCTCCGCAAGGTGAGCCTCGGCGGACGCCTGGACGCCGACATCGCCGTGCTGGAGCTGGACGAGGCCCACGCCGTGAACTTTGTGGAGTCGGTGGCTCCGCGGTATACCCTCCTGCTCAACGTCATGCGCGACCAGCTCGACCGTTTTGGCGAGATAGACTACACCGCCGAGTTGCTCTCCGTCGTGGCGCGTAAGACGGTTGACGTAGTGGTGCTCAACCGCGAGGATTCGCGTCTGGCTGCCATCCCCGAGCGGGAGCGGCTCCTTGCCACGGTGCAGTGGTTTGGTCTGGCGGGCGGGCTGCGTGCGGAGTTTCCCGAGGATGACGCGTTGTATGATGAGGAGCCCAGGGAGGAGCCTGGGGATGAGACGGACGCGGCGGAGGGCGCTGCGGAGGCTTTCGCTGACACCGTCCTGCTCACCGGCTTCTCGGATGCCACCGCTACGCTCGAGCTGGACAGGAGCGTCTACGAGGCCAGGCTCGCCCTCAAGGGCATCTACAACGCCTTTAACGCCACGGCCGCACTCGCGTTGGTGCATGCCATCGTGCCCGAGACGCCCGCCGCCCTGCTCGTGGATGCTCTGGCCGGGATTCACTCGGCCTTTGGCCGCGGTGAGAGCCTCGAGGTGGACGGGCAGCCGCTGGAACTCGTGCTGGTCAAGAATCCCGGGGGCTTTCGTCTGGCACTCAGGAGCTATGACCCCACAGACTCCGCCACCATGCTTGCGATTAACGACGACTACGCCGACGGGCGGGACATGAGCTGGCTGTTTGACGTGGGGTTTTCCTCGCTGGGCGGCACCGGAGTGGCGGTGGTGAGCGGCACGCGTGCCTGGGACATGGCGCTCCGCCTCAGCTACGACGAGGTGGGCGTGGGCGTGGTGCAGCGTGACCTCAATGCGGCCCTGGAGCTGCTGGTTGCCGCGGGTGCGGGCCGGCCCAAGCGCATCTACTGCACCTACACGGCCATGCTCGCCCTGCGGAAACTCCTGGCGGCACGAACCGAGGTGGAGAGGATACGATGAGCGCGCGTAGGATATTTGAGGCGCAACGGTGCTGCAGTACCGCTGATTCAGACGGAGCGAGGATACAATGAGCACGCATCGTCTGACGATACTCAACCTCTACCCTCGCCACATGAACATCTACGGCGACGCGGGCAATCTCCTGGTTGTGCAAAGGCGCCTGGAGTGGCGCGGTATCGAGGCCCGGATAGTGGGCTTTAACCCCGGGGACGAAGTGGCACTGCTGGCTGGCGCCGACATCATACTCGGCGGCGGTGGGCAGGACAGCGGCCAGGCCCTCGTGCAGCCCGACCTGCTGCGCATCGCGCCGGCGCTCGGAGCGCGCGTGGAAGAGGGAGTGCCCACCCTGGCTGTCTGCGGAAGCTTTCAGCTCTTTGGCAACTACTTCAAGACCTTTGAGGGTGAGATAATCGAGGGCATCGGCCTCTTCAATCTGCATACCGTCGGGGGCACAGAACGCCTGATAGGGAATATCGTCACGCAGAGCACGGAGTTTGGGGAGCTTATCGGCTACGAGAATCACAGCGGCAAGACCTGGCTCGGCGAGGGGCTCGCCCCGCTCGCCCGGGTCGTGAGCGGCGCGGGCAACAACGGCAGCGACGGCACGGAGGGAGCTCGCTACCACAACGCGCTGGGCACCTACCTTCACGGGCCCTTCCTCCCCAAGAATCCGCGCGTGGCCGACTTCCTCATTGCCACGGCCTTCAAGCAACGCTACGGCGAGGATGCGGAGCTGCCGCCGCTCAGGGCTCCCGGTGCGCTCGGCGGACGCAACGTGGGTAGTGGCGACAGTGGCGGGCTGGGCAGTGGCGGCAACGGCGTGGGCAGTGGCGGCACGGAGGATCGCGAGGCAGAGCAGGATGGCGTGGAACGCTACACAGAGCAGGCCCGCCGTGTTGCGCGGAGCCGGCCGCGGTGATGAGTTGAATGAGTTGAGACGCAATTCAAGGGAGAAGATGATTACTCATGGTCTCCCTTGAATTGAAACTGTCTGACTTCCGCACTTTGGCACACTCACCCTGACACCTGAAGCCGTCTGGGGTGGCCGCTCAGATGGCTCCGTATTTCTTGAGCAGCTCTTCGAGCAGGGTGCCCTGCAGTACCTTGAGTGCCTGGCGCTCAAGGAGTCCCAGCACCAGCGGGAGTTGCATGTCGCTCAGCTTCTCGCCATCCTTGAGCTTGACGCTTGCATCCAGCAGATAGCGCACGTCAAAGGTCGAGCCAAAGGTCTCAGGGACGCCTCGGTCCACGCCAAGCAGTGTGTAGACCGATTCCATGGCGGTTCTGACTGAATACTCCGTTGTGAACACGGTGTCGCGTTCGGTCTCGGTGAACTGTCCGATAAACGCGAAGTTACTGCTGCCCTCCGGCACGACAAGCGGCCTGTCGCCTGCGGCGCGCGGCATGAAGAATGCGGTGATATACGGTAGCATGCAGGGGATGCAGCTGGTTCCCTCCCGGGCCATCTTGACGATCCTGTCCTCTTCGATGCCCAGATGGTAGAGCCATTCCTGCACAAGCTCCTGTCCGGTACACTCCTGCATCGGCTTTTTGACAAAGTCGCCTGTCGCGTCAGGGAAGAGCCCGTAGAGCCAGACGACCATGGTTCCCTTGGGCTGGGCTTTGAAGTGCGGCTGGCGACTGACGGAATAGCTGAGCAGCCAACTGGAATCCTGGACGGTGACGATTCCTCCGGTTACGACGCCTCCGGTGAAGACCTCACGCCCGCTTATCTCGCTGACCCGTTTGATGATTTCATCGCTGGTGACGCTCACCGTGGCCGACTCCCACTTGCTTGCCTCGACATCTTCACAGAACTTTTCCGGACGCCCGAATGACGCATCCTGTGCGGCGATGTTGCGCCAGAGGTCCCAGCAGCCTCCGCCTTCTATCAGGCGCGGCGGGTTGTCGTTGTCACCGAGGGACGAACTCTCCGTGCAGCTCCCGTTGGTGATGAACAGCAGGTCGTCATCCGAGAGGTCGATTATCAGTTTTGCGCCTGCCTGCTCGCAGATGAGCTGGGTTGCGGTCTTGGTCTGTTGTTTGATGTCGAATACGACGTCTCTCACCCGGGTGCCGTAGCTGAACTCCACGCCGTTCTTCTCCAGATAGCTCACGAGCGGGAGTATCAGCGATTCGTATTGATTGAAGGTGGTGAACTTGAGTGCGCTGAAGTCGGGCATCCCTCCGATGTGGTGGATGAACCGCTGGATATAACGCCGCATCTCGAGCGCGCTGTGCCATTCTTCAAACGCGAACATCGTGCGCCAGTAGAGCCAGTAGTTCGATTTGAGCACCTCGTCTGAGAATACCTCGTTTATCTTGACGTCATACAGCTCCTCGTCGCTTGCCAAAAAGAGCTTGCTTATCTCCAGAATCGCCGCGTCCGACAGCCCGAACTTGAAGTCGAGCCCGGCGTCCTTGCCGCGATGTGCAATGGCACGCATCTTGGTGAAGTTGGGATCCTTCTTGTTGAGCCAATAGAACTCATCGAGTACCGATGCGCCCTCTATCTCAAGGGAGGGAATGGAGTGGAAGAGGTCCCACAGGCACTCAAAGTGGTCTTCCATCTCGCGTCCGCCTCGGATGACGAGCCCTTTTTGCGGATCGTCAATGCCATCACAGGCACCGCCCGCTATTTCCAGCTCCTCCAAAATATGGATGCGTGTGCCCGCCATCTGTCCGTCGCGAATCAAAAAGGCGGCCGTCGCAAGAGCGGCAAGCCCTGAGCCTATGATGTAGGCCGATTTTGCATCGACTCCCTCTGGTTTCCGCGGCCGTGCGAACGCCTCGTAATTTCCTCTGCTGTAGTACATGAAAACCCACCTTTCTGTTATCTGTCCTGTGAGGATCTCATCGAATCCTCTGCCCGCACGCCGCACGACTGACTTTGGTGCTCTCGATAGCTCAACGCGGCATGCCTGAGAAGATTATAGAGCATGCGGAGGAGGATTATTGTAAAGAAGCTGTCTTATTTTTGGGATCAGTGGTTACGTTGCGATGAAGCTTATCTCAGCGAGCACATGCTCCAAGATATTCTTTTCTCTCTATTCTCACGAACTTAATTTCACTTTGTGTAGACATTGTAGCCATTATTGATTACAATTTGAAACATCGAGATTGAAGGGAAGCAATTATGGCACGTAGAGCAACAATGCATATCCGCGTGGACGAGAGTGTAAAGAACTCGGCATCCGAAATCGTTGAGCAGATGGGCTTAAGCCTCTCGTCTGCTGTCAACATGTATCTTGCGCAGATTGTGATTAAGCGTGAGATACCATTTAAGGTGAGCGCGTATCCGCAACTTAACGACGAAACCGTCGCAGCACTTGAAGAAGGTGAAGCAATCGCGTCCGGCAAGACCTCTGCCAAGCGCTATAAATCCGTTGATGACCTTTTTGCCGATTTGGATTGACGGCGATGAAAGACCTTCAAAAAGGCAGACAGCAGACTGGGCAAATCGGTGATGCCAAGGAAGTCGAAAGCCCACCAACCAAGGATATTCAACGCACCTCTCGGTTTAAGAAGGATTATAAGCGAATGAAGTCCAGAAACGCGGATATGGGGTTATTGAAAGCAACTATTACCACACTTCAAAATGAAGGAGTGCTTGATGCCAAACACCAAAATCACCAACTTGAAGGTAAATGGAAGAAGAGCTTTGACTGCCACATTCAATCGGATTGGGTACTGATTTGCCGAGTAACCGACGACGCACTGATTCTTCAGGCGACAGGGACTCACTCGGACCTATTCAAGTAGGGCGACAAGAAATGCGCTGAGTCAGTGCGCAACTCATGTGGTCAGGTGATACACTTTGAAGGGGCGCGGGCCCGCCCACTCCTTAAAACGGCCTGAGGAAGACGAAGATACAGGCAAGGACAATGAAGGTGATGAGCAGCCCGTAGCACAGGGGCTTGTTGTCGAAGAAGCGCTCGGCTCGGGTGTAGCGGCGTAGACGCCTGCCGTTTCCGTCAACGACATAGCCGTCTACGATGGATGCCTTGAAGGCCTGCGCCTTCTCGCGCTCCGCCTGACGCTTCTGAGCCCTGAGTTCCGCCTCCGCACGGTCAGCAGCCCTGCGTCGCTCACGCTTGGCATCACGCTTGGCCTTGTTCTGCGCCCGTTTTGCCTGTGCCGGATCCTCGATGATGACCGCCATCAGTTCTTCTGACTCACCCTCGACGCTGGATGCGTCGGGCAATTCAGGCGCAGGCGGAGTGAGGTGCGCGGCGGCGGCATCCTCTGTATGAGGCACAGAGCTGGAGGGACTTCCTGCAGGGTTTTCCATGATAAGCTCGCTAACAGTTTGTCGTGAGGCAATATTTTAAGGCGTAGGGCTGGCTTACATGATACCGTGCGCACCGCTGGTTCGCAAGTTGACGCGTCATTTCAGCTCATCTCTGTCATTGCTAGCGAGGTAGCATTTACTTTGCCTGAGAACCGGGCAGGTGCTGCTACTCAACGCAAAGGTAAAGTAAGTGCTACCTCCTCGCAATGACAATGGGTATAAGCTCCTACACGCTACACGTTACCGGGATAAACGTACTTGAGGTGCCTCTGCGCGATGCGCGCGAGCTCGTAGACAAGGCTCGCGCTCGTGGCCTCAGTATCTCTCATCTTATAGGCTGGGCGAAAGGCGCTGATATGCAGCGGGAGCTCGGGGCTGAGCGAGGCGAGCCAGGCCGCCTCCCGCTCCATCTCCTCTGCACTGTCATTGAGCCCGGGAATAACCAGCGTGGTCACCTCCACATGGCAGCCTGCTTCCCGCGCTATCTGTATGCTCCGCTTGGCGGTGGACAGGCCTGCCGGAGCGCCCACCGCGTCATAGAACTCCTGATTGAAGGCTTTGAGGTCGATGTTGGCGGCATCCACCACCGCGAAGACCTGCTCGGCTATAGCCGGCATGACGTAGCCATTGGTGACCAGAACGAGTTTGAGGCTCTGCTTCTGGGGCTGGAACTCCGGCTGGAGCAGCTCCTGCGCCTGCGTCTTATCCTGTACAGAATCCCGTGTACGTTTTTGAGCCAGCAAGGCGCTTCGAGCTTGATTTCTTTCCTGTTCCCGGGCCCGGGCTGCAATCGCTTCGGCAACATCCCCGATGTACTCCGGGCAGATGAGCGGCTCGTTGTAGGTGAGCGCGATGCCGATGTTGCCTCTCGCCTCAAGCTCCACCGCCTGTGTCACGAGTTCGGCGGGAGAGATAAACCGGGCCTCGGCCACACGCGCTGTGCCCGCCTGGGTGGCACGCCCAACCTGGGCTATCTCCCAGTTCTGGCAGAACGCACACCCGAGGTTGCAGCCATAGCTGCCATAGGAGAGGATCTGTGTGCCTGGATAGAAGCGAGCCAGCGGTTTCTTCTCGATGGGATCGAGCGCGAGCGCCGTGCACTGTCCGTAGTTGAGCGGGGCGACGCGCTCCACCTGTCCCTGGCGCGCACCGCAGATGCCCACCTCTCCGGGACGGAGACGGCAGGCATGGGGGCAGACGGGGCAGGTGTCCCGGCTCATCAGGTATACCGCACCACTTCAAAGCGCTCAAGCTCATAGGGCTCCCCGGCGCCGATACCGGCCTTGGAAAGCGCAATGGCAATCTGCTGCTCCGGGGTGTCCACGCCGTCGAGGGCCGGCAGCAGGAGGCCGCGCCGATACCCGAGACTGACGATGACGCCATAGCGCTGGGCATCAAGCGTTGCACGGTCAGACACGGGCTCCGCTTCTCCCAGAACATCCACCTTGAGGACGAGGCTTGGCAGTTCGCACTCCTCCACCGGTGGAAATCGCGGATCCTCCACCGCAGCGCTCACGGCGTTGTGAACTATCTCGGCCAGCACATTCTCCTGCACCGGCGCAATGGTGCCGATGCAGCCGCGCAGCTCACCGTTTTCATGCAGGCTCACAAAAGCCCCGGCGCGGGCGTGCGCCAGCTCCTCGTACAACGGCGCGGCTCTGGGGCTCAGCCGGAATTGTTCCAAGAGCGCCTGTATCTCGGGCGTGTCGAGGGTGGGCCTCTGCCCTCCCCTGCCAAAGTAGCTTTGCAGCGTTCTGCGGGCCAGCATAACCGGGAGAGACTCATCCTGCTGGGCCTGCTCCTGCTCCTGCTGGGCCTGTGGGAATGCAGCTGAATGAGCGGCCGCTCCCTCTGGTGCCGAAGGGTTTGCGACGAGGGAGGCAGCCACGGCATAGCCAACACCAAAGGGCCCTTCATACGACAACAGCTCCGGCTCATACTCCAGCCCCTCGAGCGCCCCTCCCATCATGATGAAGGAACGCAGGCCGCATTCTGCCGCCGCCTCGGCAAGGTATTCGTCTATGGCCAGCATCTCGGCGACGCTGCCGTCCGCGAGAGCCGCACACAGCTGCCGGTCAAACTCCGGGCCTTCGGGAGCGTAGCCGTAGGGCCCACTTGCCAGGAGCTTATGGCTCAGATCGCCGCTCGCAACGATGACCGTTTTACGACCGAGCGCCTCGGACGTGCGTGCCACCGCCGTGCCAAACTCCCGGTGCAGCTGGCGGCTGAGCCCGCTGAGCCCCACGCGCACTATCCTGACACCCGTTCCCGCGCCACCCGGGTCGCCCGCGGCCTCTCCGAAGAAATGCAGGGGCACCATGACGCCGTGGTCAAGCGTGGGCTCGCGCTCACCCTGGGTTCCGCCGGGGATACCCTCCTCGGCAAGCAGGGTTTCCAGAGCTGCCACAAACTCCTCGTCGTACGCCACGGCATAGTGTGCCTGGGAGCCATAGGAGCCAAAATCGCCCTGGGCACCGCTGCCCGGCGAGATGTGGAAGTAATCGTAATAAAGCGTGGCGTGCGGCGAGAAGAACACGAGCGTCTCAGGGCTCAGTGCCGCAGAGCGGGCGGCCACCTCCCGGTAGGCATTCTCCGTTTTCTGCACCTGCAGGCGACTGTCTCCTCCCACGCCGGGAATGAGCAGGGGCGGATGGGGCACGGCAAACGCCGCAAGAATACTCATGATGACCTCCCAGAAAACTCAGTGCCTCTCCGTGGACTTTGCATCAGTATACGCCTTGATACACTATTACAGAAGCGGCGACCCAGAGGTTCTCCCTCACGGCCATTACGAGGTTACTGACAATATGAGCCTCGTCGGTCAACGCGCACTTGCCTGGACGATTATTGTGTACTATAATTTGTCTTGCAAAATTACGAGAAAGGGTGGCCGGATGATACGAGTACTTGACCGTGTAGCTGAGCGACACCCGGATATGACCGATACCGAGGTTCTTGGTGCTTGGAAAGTTCGGATCAAAACACAGTATCGTCTGGACGGTGAGAAGCCCTATAAAGTCGCCGTAGGCATATCTCCGAGCGAAAAGCTTGTCGAGCTGATAGCTTTTGATGACGATGATGACACAGTCATCTTCCACGCAATGCGAGCGACCAAAAGTATATTGATTGAACTGGGAATACTGTAAGGAGCCAGCTATGGGATATGTGAAAAAGGACGGATCTCTTATCACTGATACGTGGATGGATGCCATCGCCGACGCTGCTGAGGCCGATAGACTGAGGGGGGTTGTGGTCAAGACGGAAAGCGGCCCGGGAAGACCGAGGATACTCAAGGACGACGAGCTGCAAAGCATAACGTTCAGGATCGGAAAGTCGCGCCTCCCCATGATTGATAATGCCGCTGCAAAAAGAGGCGAGTCACGTTCAGAGTTCCTGCGCGATCTCATTGACCAGGCACTGGCTGCGTCGTAACAACAGCTGAGACGATGGGGTGTGTCGGGAATATACCCTGTTTCTGACCGCTGAAAAGGCCGAGCCCTTCAGGAGGACCCGGCCTTGTTGAGCGCCTTGCTTTTGAAGGCATGCGGGTAAAAAAACAACCCAGAACAGCCTAGAAGATACCGTGGAGTACCCCGCCGCCCTGGGCTATGAAGAAGGGCACAAAGACGAGGGAGACCACGGTTACGACCTTGATGAGGATGTTGATGGAGGGGCCGGAGGTGTCCTTGAAGGGATCGCCCACCGTGTCGCCAACGACGGCCGCCTTGTGGGCCTCGGAGCCCTTGCCGCCGTGTGCGCCCGTCTCAATATACTTTTTGGCGTTGTCCCAGGCACCACCCGCGTTGGCCATGTACACGCTCATGAGGAAGCCGCAGGCCAACACGCCGATGAGGAAGCCGGCCAGGATGTTGACGTCGATAAAGCCCAGCACCGGTGGAATCACCACGGCGAGGATGCCCGGCAGCATCATCTCACGGAGCGCCGCCCTCGTGGAGATACGTACGCAGGCCTCCGTGTCGGGCTCCACCTCGGGATCGCCGGCAAGCAGGCCCTTGATCTCGCGGAACTGGCGGCGGATCTCGATGATCATGGCGTTGGCGGCACGACTGACCGCTCCCATGGTCATGGCTCCGAAGAAGAAGGGCATCATAGCGCCGATGATGACGCCGATGATGACAAAGGGGTTATCCAGCGTGATATTGAGATCGATGTGGGCCTCCAGGTTGACCTTGAAGGCCACGAAGAGCGCGAGTGCCGTGAGGGCAGCCGAGGACACGGCAAAGCCCTTGGCCACAGCCGCCGTGGTGTTGCCCACGGAGTCCAGCTGGTCGGTGCGCTCACGTATCTCGGGCGGCAGACCGGCCATCTCGGCAATACCGCCGGCGTTGTCTGCCACCGGGCCATAGGCATCCACGCCCACCGTGGTGGCGGTGGTGGTGAGCATGCCGAGGGCCGCAAGGCCTATGCCGTAGACACCGAGTTCCGCGCCGCCCACCTGCATACCGGCCAGGTAGGCAATGACCACCGCGGCCACGAGCACGAGGGCGGGCATGACGGTGGAGAGCATACCGGTGGAGAGCCCCTCGATGATATTGGTGGCCGAACCGCTCTCGGAGGCTTCGGCAATCTTCTGAACCGGCTTGTGGTGGTACGAGGTATAGTACTCGGTAATCTTACCAATGGCCAGTCCGGCACCCAGGCCGGCAGCGGCCGACAGGAAGAACCACAGCGCGGGCAGACCGGCATCGGACACGGACTGCCAGAAGAAGCACATGCCGGCAATGAGCACGAAGACCAGAACGGAGGTGAGGTTGGTGCCCCGGTTGAGGGCCTTGTGAATCTTGGAAGAATCGTTGGTGTTGACGGCAAACAGCCCGATGATGGAGGCGATGATGCCACCTGCGGCGAGCACCAGCGGCAGCACGAGGGAAATAACCGCGTCGCTGCCATGCACGATGCCGTTGATACCCATGGCCACAGCCAGCACCATCGGTGCCAGAATGGCACCGGCGTAGGATTCGTAGAGGTCGGCACCCATGCCGGCCACGTCGCCCACGTTATCGCCCACGTTGTCGGCGATAACGCCGGGGTTGCGCGGGTCATCCTCGGGAATGCCCGCCTCGACCTTACCCACAAGATCGGCGCCCACGTCGGCAGCCTTGGTGTAGATGCCGCCGCCCACACGGGCAAAGAGCGCGATGGAGGAGGCTCCCATGACAAAGCCGTCCACAATCTCAGGCTCGGGATGCTGGGCAAAGATGAGGAAGAAGATGGCCCAGAGCGAGAGCCCCATGAGGCCGAGCGAGGCCACGACGAGGCCCATCGTAATGCCGGAGCGGTAGGCAACACGCAGTGCCGCGGCGATGCCGGTGGTGGCTGCCTGCGTCGTGCGCGTGTTGGCACGCGTGGCAACATACATGCCGATATATCCGGCGACGACGCTGAGGATACCGCCGGTGAGGAAGGCAGCGGCCGTGAGCGGGCTAATGGCCACGCCCAGGACTACCGCAACAATCAGCGCAAAGATGATGAGAGCACGATACTCAGCCAGCAAAAAGGCCCTTCCGCCCTTCTGGATGAGACCGGATAGATGTTGCATGCGGCTATTGCCCGGGTCCTGCTTCAAAACCCAAAATGCCAGGTAGGCAGCAACTACCAAGCCGATAATTGCGGCAATCGGGGCCAACCAAGCCAAATAATCAATCATACAGGCTTCTCCTTTCCTGCTGTGCCTGCGACACAGGACCCTCCCTCTTGTGTGAGGTAGTACGACGACGACAGCGTATCATGACAAAACAAAGCCCCCTGCGGGGCTGACTGGCTATTCTAGCGTACTTGCGCCAACTCTGCCACGGAGACGGATAAAAGGAGCGAAGGTTACAGATTTTCTCGGACCCAGGCGATATTGTCCCTGACGGCGGCGATGAGTTCCTCCTGGCTGTCAAAGCGCTGCATGGGCCGGAGCCTGTGAACAAACTCCAGGGTGAGGTCCCGCCCGTAGAGGTCGCCGTCAAAATCGAGGAGATGGGCCTCAAGGAGAAAGGGGTCAAAGGCCTGGGACTCAGGAGAGTAGGTGGGTGGTTCGCCTATGGAGGCAGCGGCCTTGTAGCGCTTCTCGTCAAGCAGGGCATAGGCGGCATACACATAGGGCCCCATCTCGGCAAAGGAGCCGTCCACCTCTACATTGGCGGTGGCAAATCCCAGGCCGTGGCCCCTCCCCGCGCCTTGAACGACGCGTCCGGTGAGGGCAAAGGCGCGCGTGAGCAGCCGAGCGGCCCGGTTGACATCACCTTCCGCCAGAAGCGCACGGATACGCGAGGCGCTCACCGTCTCGCCGTCCTCTGAGTACAGAGGCTCCGCAACAACGCTGATGTCCTGCTCCGTACCCCAGAGCGTAAGCTCGGGAATACCGCCGGCAGCAGAGGCGCCAAAATGAAAGTTCTCTCCCACGTGGATGGCTTCCAGGCCTGGTAGCCTGGTGAGGAGGTAGCGCAGGAAGCCCTGCCAGGATTGCTCTGCCAGGTCTGTGGTAAAGTGCAGGGCGAGCACGTCGGGCACCAGCTGCCTGAGTGCCGCGATGCGCTCCTCATTGCTGAGGAGCTTGTGGACGCGCTCGGGACAGAACAGCTCGTCCGGGTCGCGGTCAAAGGTCACGGCCACGGGCCGCGCATCGCGCGCAGTTCCATCATCTGCCAGGGACTCAAGCAGCGCCCGATGGCCCCGGTGCACGCCATCAAAGACGCCAACGGCACAGACGCACCGGTCTTTCGTATAAGGTTCGGATTCCATGACTACCAGTGTAGCAGTTTGCAAAGACTCGTCCAGTGACGGGGTGGATAGGGAGGCTCCCTCACGTACCGGTCTTATCGCTTACTCACCGCGTAGTCGCCGTCTTCGTCCAGGTCTATCCTGACGCTCTCGCCTTCCGAAACCTCGCCGGCAACTATGGCGTTGGCCATGGTGTCTACGATGTTGCGTTGTACGAGCCGCTTGAGCGGACGGGCGCCGTAGACCGGGTCAAAGCCGTCTATGGAGAGCCTCTCGGCAGCAGCCGGGCTTATCTCGAGGTCGATATGCCGGTCGCCGAGCCGCTTGCTCACGTCGAGGAGCTGCAGGGCCACGATGGCGTCGATGTTATCAATGTCCAGCGTCTGGAAGATGATGACGTCGTCCACGCGGTTGATGAACTCGGGGCGGAAGGTGGCGCGCAGGGCCTCGTCAATGGCACGGCTCAGCTTGCGCTTCTCATCACTCTCGCCATCCTCACCCAGGCTCTCTGCGCTGTCCTGCTTTCTCTGCGGCTTCTTCTTGCCTTTGATCCGGGCAGCCTCCTCGGGGGGCATCTGGGAGGTAATCTCCTCCATCATGGTATCGACCATGCCCTGAATCCCGCCGCTCGCGTCAAGCGAGGCTGCCATGTCTCCCTTGTCGGCCTGCGCGGTGGGGTTGAGCTTGCCGAGCGTGGAGGCCCCGGCGAGGCTTCCGCCACTCATGTAGTAGTCGCGGATGAACTGTGAGCCCACGTTGGAGGTCATGATGATAATGGCGTTCTTAAAGCTCACGACTCTGCCCTGGCCGTCGGTGAGTCGGCCATCATCAAAGACCTGGAGCAGGATGTTGTAGATGTCGGGATGCGCCTTTTCTATCTCGTCCAGCAAGATGACGCTGTAGGGACGGCGACGCACGGCCTCGGTGAGCTGGCCGCCCTCGTCGTATCCCACGTATCCCGGGGGCGCGCCAATGAGCCGCTGTACGGAGAACTTCTCCATGTACTCGCTCATGTCGATGCGGATGAGCGCCCGCTCGTCGTCAAAGAGAAACTGCGCCAGGCTCTTGGCCAGCTCGGTCTTGCCCACGCCGGTAGGCCCGAGGAAGAGAAAGGTGCCGATGGGCTTGTTGGGGTCGGCGAGCCCGGCGCGGCTGCGGCGGATGGCCCCGGCCACGGCGGCAACGGCCTCGTCCTGTCCCACGACACGCTTATGCAACTCGTCTTCCAGATTGACGAGCTTTTCGAGATCGCCCTGCATCATCTTGGTTACGGGAATGCCCGTCCAGGTACTCACGACGGCGGCAATCTCCTCGGCGGTGACCTCCTCTTTGAGGAGCGTGTCCTCCGCCTCGCGCTGTTCCAGCTGCTCGGTGGCTTCCTTCAGCTGGTTTTCCAGGTCGGGTATGAGGCCGTAGCGCAGCTCGCTTGCCGCCTGCAGGTCGCTCTCACGCGTGGCGCGCTCGTAGTCGCTTTGGGCCTGGTCGAGGTCGGCCTTGAGCTGCTGCACCAGCGTGATGGCATCCTTCTCGTTGGCCCAGATGGCCTTGACGCCGTCAAGCTGCTGCTGCACGGCGGCCATGTCGCGGCGCAGCGCCTCGAGCCGTTCCTTGGACGCCTTGTCGCTCTCGCGCATCAGGGCCTGTTCCTCTATCTGCATCTGGATGAGGTCGCGCTCTATGATGTCTATCTCCTCGGGCATCGAGTCAATCTCTATACGCAGGCGGCTTGCGGCCTCATCCATGAGATCGATGGCCTTGTCCGGCAGGAATCGCTCGGAGATATAGCGGTTGGAGAGCTCGGCGGCGGCCACGATGGCCCCATCGGTGATGCGCACGCCGTGGTGGATCTCGTACTTCTCCTTGAGGCCGCGCAGTATGGAGATGGTGTCCTCCACGCTGGGCTCGGTAACCAGCACCGGCTGAAAACGCCGCTCGAGCGCAGCGTCCTTCTCGATGTATTTGCGGTATTCGTCCAGTGTCGTGGCCCCGATGGCGTGGAGTTCGCCCCGGGAGAGCGCCGGTTTGAGCATGTTGCCGGCGTCGATGCTGCTGTCACTTCCGGCTCCAGCACCCACGATGGTGTGGAGTTCGTCTATGAAGAGGATGATGCGGCCCGCCGCCTGCTGCACCTCGCGGAGTGCCGCCTTGAGACGGTCCTCAAACTCGCCGCGATACTTTGCTCCCGCCAGCATGGCCGCTATGTCAAGCGCCACGACGTCGCGGTCTTTGAGTGAGGAGGGCACGTCGCCGGCGACGATGCGCTGTGCCAGCCCCTCGACAATGGCGGTCTTTCCCGTGCCCGGCTCGCCAATGAGTACCGGATTGTTCTTGGTGCGACGGCTCAGTACCTGGATGGTACGACGGATCTCCTCGCTGCGCCCGATGACCGGGTCAAGCTTGCCGGCGCGCGCGTCCTCGGTGAGGTTGCGACCGAACTGATCGAGCGCGTCCAGCGTGGGCTTGGAGGTCTGGTCAGTCACGCGGGTGTCTCCCCGCAGATCCTTATAGGCCTGCTCGACGCGCTCACGCGTGACGCCTGCCACGGTCAGCACCTTGCCGGCGCGGCCCTTGTCCTGTGCGAGCGCAATGAGCAGATGCTCGGTGGTAACAAAGCTGTCTCCCATTTTGGAGGCTATCTTCTCGGCGTTGGTCATAAGCGTGAGCAGGGCCTGGGACGGCATGGTCATGGGCTGGTTGCTCACCTTGGGACTCGCCTCTATCTCCGCCGTTACCGTGGCGTCGATGGCCGCAGCCGAAGCACCCACGCGCTCGATGATGGCGGTGATATTGCTCTCGCCCGCGCCGAGGAGCGCCTTGAGCAGATGCTCTGGCTCGATGAGGGCGCTTTCGGCATCGGCGGCCACGCCCATGGATTCTTGAAACACTTCTTGGGTAGATACCGCCCATTTATCAGGCCTCATAGTATCCTCCTTACTCAGTTACCCGCACGCTGCTCCAGGCCGCGCACCTTACTCACTCAGGCCAGGCCTGCTGTCTCGCTCGCTGGCTGCTGGCTGCTCGTCTGCGTATCAACGGGCGCCTGTTGCTCGATTCTCCGCAGAACGCCGGGCTGGTAACGCACCATGGCGGTTATCTGCTGACGCATCTCCAGCTCGTGCAGGCGGTCTGTGGTCCTACGCACTCGGCGCCCGAGGCGCTCTATCTGTTCGTCGCACTCATCCAGGCGGTTCTGCATATCGAGGATACGCATGACGCCGGCCAGATTGACGCCTTCACTCGTGAGCTGGCCGATAAGCTCCAGCCGCTCAATGTCTGCCGGTGAGTACAGACGTGTGTTGCCCCCGGAGCGTTTGGGCGTCACCAGGCCCCGGCTCTCGTACACGCGGAGCGTCTGAGGATGCATGCCCGCCAGCTCAGCCGCCACACTTATCATGTACAAAGGACGCTCTCTGTCATTCATCAGCCCCATCCCTTTCGTATGTCGGTGTCGCTGGCCCCGGCAAAGGCCTCCAGCGCCTCCCTCTGCTTCTCATTGAGCTTCCTGGGTACCACCAGGGTGGCCTTGACCTTGAGGTCGCCGTATTCGGAAGCGCCCGATTTGCGGCTCACGCGTTTGGCTCCCTTGCCCTTGATGAGAAAGACCTTGCCCTCCTGGGTTCCCGCGGGAACCTTGAGCTTGACCTTGGAGCCGTCTGGAACCGGAACGGTGATGCTGGCTCCCAGCGCGGCCTCATCAAAGGACAGCGGCAGGTTCATATGTATGTTGGCACCGCTGCGGGTGTAGAGTTTGTCCGGCTTGATGGAGGTGATGATGAGCAGGTCGCCGTTCTCTCCGCCGTTGCTGCCGGCGGCCCCCTTGCCTTTGTAGCGGAGGCGGCCACCCTCAACCGCGCCCTCGGGCACCTTGACGTCTATCGTCTGGTTGATGCCGTCGGAGCTCTTGACCGTGACGCGCTTCTCGGTACCCTTGAAGGCTTCTTCAAAGCTCAGCTCCAAGGTGACCTGGATGTCCTGTCCCTTGACCTTCTGTTGTCTGCCGCCAAAGTCCCAGTCGGTGCCAAAGGCACCCTCGCCAGCGGCCATGCGGCTGAAGATGTCGCCGATGGAGTTGCCAAAGCCGCCAGCACCCGTGGCGTTGCCGTAGCCACCGTCGCCACCAAAATCGGTGACCGTCCAGGTGCCACCTCTGCCTCCCCAGTTAAACGGTATGCCAGAGGCAGCCGCTCCCCCGGTTGCCGCAAAGGCACCATATTTGAGCATGGTGTCGTATTCCTCACGCTTTTCCCTGTCGGAGAGGACCTCGTAGGCTTCGCTTATCTCCTTGAAGGCAGCCTCGTCACCGCCGGCATCGGGATGATGCTTGCGGGCGAGCTTCTTGAACGCCTTCTTTATCTCATCGGTGGAAGCCTTATCGCCCACCCCCAGGACTTCATAGTATGTTTTATCGGTGGTTTGCACCATTGTGGCTTACCACCTCCTCACTTCTACCAGGTTTATAGGACTGCAATTCTATGGCTTGCAGCTTACCACCACACACGCCGGCCGCAGCACGCGGCTCCCCATCTCGTAGCCCTTCTGATACACCTCAAGCACCGTCTCATCGGGGACCTTGGTGTCCTCCAGCTTTGAGATGGCACTGTGCAGATTGGCGTCAAAGGGCTCACCCTTGGGGTCGATTACCCTGACGCCCTCGCTGGCCAGTATATCCTGCATCTTGCTGTAGACCTGTGCGATGCCCTCCTTGAGCGAGTCTTCGCTCGCGATATCGCTGTGCAGGGTGGCGCGTTCCAGATCGTCCACAAGGGGAAGCAGTTTTTCCACGAGCCTCTGGGTGGCCCTGCTGCGCTCGTCAGCACGTTCCGCCTCGGTGCGCCTGCGATAGTTGTCCCACTCGGCCTTGAGGCGCAGATGCCTGTCTCGCAGCTCGCTTACCTCGGCCAGGGCCTTTGCCAGCTCATCCAACTCATCCAGTTCGGCGGCAAGCTCCTCGGAGATGTCCGCGGCAGCGCCGGAGACAGAAGCCTCGGTGGAACCGGCCTGCGCGCCTGTTTGTGGGCCTGTCCGGGCACCGGTCTTGCTCTTCTCGCTGTTCTCGTTCTTCCGAGCAGGCTCCCCAGCGCGCGGGGAGCCCTTCTCGTTATCAGTCTCAAAATCTTTTATCACCATGACACACCTGCCTCGGGCTATTTCTCTTCCTCGGGGTCCACGACTTCGTAGTCGGCCTCCAGAAGCTCTTCATCCGGGGAGCCTGCGTCTGCGGGCGCAGCGTCTGCGGGAGCAGCACCAGCGGCGCCGGCCTGAGCATCGGAGTAGACAATCTCGGCCAGCTTGTAGCTCGCCTGTTGCAGTGCCTCGGTCTTGGTTCTGATGTCGTCGACGCTGCTCCCTTCGAGGGCCTTCTTGAGTTCGTCGAGTGCAGCGGTTACCGAAGCCTTGGTATCCTCGGGCACCTTGCTACCCAGGTCGTCCATGGTCTTTTGTGTGGAGTACACCAGCGAGTCGGCGGTGTTGCGCACCTCGACCTCGCTCTTGCGGGCCGCGTCTTCCTCGGCATGCGACTCCGCGTCCTTTACCATGCGGTTGACCTCATCGTCGCTGAGTGCCGTGGAGCCGGAGATGGTTATCTTCTGCTCCCTGCCGGTGCCCTTGTCCTTTGCGGAAACGTTGACGATACCGTTGGCATCGATGTCAAAGGTCACCTCTATCTGCGGGATACCGCGCGGTGCGGGCGGAATGTCGGTGAGCTGGAACTTGCCCAGGGTCTTGTTGCCCGACGCCATCTCGCGCTCGCCCTGCAGCACGTGGATCTCCACCGAGGTCTGACCGTCTGCCGCCGTGGAGTAGATCTCCGTCTTCTTGGTGGGAATCGTGGTGTTGCGCTCAATCATCTTGGTCATCACGCCGCCCATGGTCTCCACGCCGAGCGAGAGCGGAGTCACGTCCAGAAGCAGGATGCCCTCGACGTCGCCGGCCAGCACGCCACCCTGTATGGCAGCGCCCAGCGCCACAACCTCGTCGGGGTTGACGCTCATGTTGGGATCCTTGCCGGTGAGGCGCTTGACCAGGGCCTGCACGGCGGGCATGCGCGTGGAGCCGCCTACGAGGATGACCTCGGCGATGTCTCCCATGGCAATGCCGGCGTCCTTCATGGCGCTTTCAACCGGCTGCTTGCAACGCTGGAGCAGGTCGCCGGTTATCTTCTCGAACTCGGCGCGCGTGAGCGTGTAGTCCAGATGCTTGGGGCCGTTGGCGTCGGCGGTGATAAACGGGAGGTTGATATTGGTCTGCTGTGTGGAGCTGAGCTCCATCTTGGCCTTTTCCGCGGCCTCCTTGAGGCGCTGGAGGGCCATCTTGTCGGCGCGCAGGTCTATCTGGGTGTCGGCCTGGAACTTGTCGGCCAGCCAGTTGATTATGACCTGATCCCAGTCGTCGCCGCCGAGGTGGTTATCGCCGTTGGTGGAGAGGACCTCAAACACGCCGTCGGACAGCTCCAGTATGGAGACGTCAAAGGTGCCGCCGCCCAGGTCGAAGATGAGTATCTTCTCATCCCTGCCGGCCTTGTCTAGGCCATAGGCAAGCGCCGCGGCAGTGGGTTCGTTGACGATGCGCAGGACCTCAAGGCCGGCAATCTTGCCCGCGTCCTTGGTGGCCTGACGTTGGGAATCATTAAAATACGCGGGAACGGTGATGACCGCCTGCGTAATGGTTGAGCCGGTATACTTCTCGGCATCGGTCTTGAGCTTCTGCAGGATCATCGCGCTTATTTCCTCGGGGGTAAAGGCCTTGCCCTCGATGTCTACCTCGACGCGACCATCCTTGCCGCTCGTTACCTTGTAGGACACGGTGGCGCGCTCACTCGCGACCTCCGAATACTTGCGTCCGATAAAGCGCTTGATGGACGAGACGGTATTCTCCGGATTGGTCACGGCCTGGTTCTTCGCGGCCTTGCCTACCACACGCTCGCCGTCCTTGCGAAACGCAACGACGCTGGGGGTAGTTCGGTCGCCCTCTGAGTTTACGATGATGGTTGGCTCGCCGCCCTCCATCACCGCCATTGCAGAGTTGGTGGTACCCAGGTCAATTCCTAGAATCTTAGCCATTGGTATTCCTTTCACTTTTTGGGGGAAGATCCGTACGCCTCAACACGCCACTGCCTCCCCACTGCTTCCTGTACTGCACAACACTCCCTGCCTGCTATGCCTTCGCGCCGTTTTGGGCGCTTACTCCAAGCAGAATAACGATATATTATTTTGCATGTAACACAGGATATAATCTAAGTGCGTGCCTGTCAAGTTATGTTACCGAGGCGTAAGGGAGTTGTGAGGGAGGGAGGGATACGGATGGGGAACGAGTGGTGAGAAAGAGGACTGCTACCAATAAGACAGATTGCCAAACTGCCTATTCCAAGAAAGCTTAACGAAGTTTCCCGACTGAAATTCCCTGCAGAATATAGTCAGGTGCACCAGTCAGTCATGCTCGACATTGATCCCGAATGCTGTGAATATCTCACACTGGGCCTTGGTCGGGGTGGAGACGACCTTGCCGTAGTGGCCGTGGAACCGCGTATTACGGTACGAGCCCAGACGGAGCATCAGCTCTGAGAGGGAGTAAGGAACTGTCAGAAAATAACTTGTACGTATCCTGCGGCCAGATTGCTCCAGCTCCGCGTTGGCAACAGGCGGCATTACCACAAGTAGGGCCACCTGTTCCCGCCTTGACCTGGAGCAATCTGTTCCACAGGCTATCGTACAATTTATTCTCTGACAGTTCCTAGCGCCTGGAAAGCTGCATAGGCAAACATAACAATTTGATCGACGTCGAACATTTCTTCTGGGAGCTTCTGGGAGCTGCCATCTGACTTCTGACTCCTGATTGATCAGATGCATCATGTCAAAAGCCGGAATTCCGGCGGAATAGCGGCTGGATTCTGCTATCCTTACGAAAAGCAAATTCCTATCGGATAACCGCAGCATTAACCGCAACACAACAAAACGAACTGACCGATCGGATCATCACAAATCTAATTGAGCTTAGATAGCCGCTGGGGTAGACAGGCAAGGAAAGGGAAGCTTTGATGGCAAAAAAGATTTTTGGCAACAGTTTCAAAAAAAACAAAGAATGTTTGTTATCATTTGATAGGACTTTTAAATGACGGACAGAAGGAGAGTCGAGTTCTTTCTCGCCTATATGAAGAGACACGCAAGCGAGCGATTCATTCTTATCAACAGGGCGAAGAACAAAGGAGCCATCCAGAGGCTCGGCTTATCAATTGAGACAGTAAAGAAGATAGTCCTCAAACTTCATGTCGGCAACTACTCAAAAGGACCGCTTCGTGACGAATCAGGTAAGCACAATGATGTATGGGTTTTTGGCACCAGTTACGAAGAGACTGATCTGTACATCAAGTTTTCAGTGACAAAAACAGATGGCGAAACAGGTGTTGTCTGTGTCTCCTTTCATGAAGCAGAAAGAGAACTCGACTTCCCGTATGGAGAACAAAATGGAAACAATTGAAACATTCTGCCCATCATGCTGTAAGCCAGTCGCCGCCGCTACCATTGAGAGAAATGAGGATTCTCTGGTAAAGGGCGAGCCGGTCACCTCGTTCGCCCGCATAGCTGTCTGCCCGCTCTGCGGAGAAGAGATAGGTGATTCCAGACTTGAAGAGGGAAACGTCCAGCGTGCCTATGATGCCTACCGCAGCCGCCACAACCTGATCAGCCCTGGCCAGATAAAGGCCCTGCGCTCAAGGCTTGGTATCTCCCAGAAATCGCTCGCGCTCCTTCTCGGAATCGGCGAAGCAAGCATCGTGCGTTATGAGGACGGAAGCCTTCCCAGTACGTCTAACAACAGGTTGCTTCTTGACGCGCTTACCAATGAAGGTATGCTGAGGGTACTCAGAGAAAACGGACGGCTCATACCTCCAACCCAGCTCAATAGAGCACTGGAAGCGCTGAATGGGACAGCTGATTCTGGCGGCCCATCCAAAGAGTACGCGCCACCAGAATCAGACGGAACTACTGGTTACAAGGTGCCTGACATTGATTATATTGGACAGTGTGTCTCCTTGCTTGCATCCCTCTGTCGCTTGAGCTACATTACACGAATAGGCAAGGCTTTGTTCGTAAGCGACTTTTTAGCCTTTGAGAGCCGGGGCGAGGCTATCACCGGGCTGCGCTATGCTCGTATGCAGCATGGACCTGTTCCTGTTGACTATAGCGTCTTGTTCCAGTCGCTGGAACGCTTGGGTTACATAAGCAGGACAAGAAACGAATATGGGGAATGCATCTACCCGAAGGTTGAGAATTACGATGCCATTACCGAAGAGGACATGAGGTCCTTAAAAAAAGCCGCTCAGTTCGTTGATTCGTTTACGTCTGTTGAAGAACTAAGTAATTGCACTCACTCTCTCGCTCTTTGGGCCTGTCGTAGGAACGCAGAAATCATTGAGTTCGAGGCAGGCGATGAAGTGACACGTCTTGTTGCGTCACAAAAGGGATGACCCAGTGACCGCCAACGTCCCCATAGAGCCGAAGACGGTTATTTCTCGCTGCACACGGTGCGCTACGGGAAAGCTGCGGGGAGCATAGCGGCTGACGTATCGACCAACCCGCAGCCCTTGGTCGTCCTTGCAGCTATTTTCTCTTGTGTAGGCCATAGATCAGCTGCGATAGGTCTACCTACACCTTGGGCGCGTGCGGGATCGTCTCAAGAGAGCTGCACAATGCTACCTCACGAGACATACGGAGCTTGTAGAAACGATTAGAAAGTGTCAAGCCACGCTTCGCTCCTTGGGCTTGACACCCGGTAGCTCGACGCCCACAATGCTTCGCATTATAGCGCCGAGGCAGCTACGAGCGGAAAATGGTAACTGCGCTTGCGCATCTCAGACGGGAAGTCTTCTCTCTTGATGAGTTCTCTTTGTGGCATAAGCCCCTTGTAGACTATGAGGTCGATAGGGTGCAGGTGTAAGTGCAGTAATGTATTCAGCCGAGCGCTACTAGATAGAACGTTGCGCGCATACAGGATTTTGTGTATCTACTTGCGTTTCTGAAGCAAACATCGCCACATCTGCCCTTCGTGGTGGCAGATGGTGAAAATTGACACAGGGTGTACCGGAAACCAACAAAGTAGTCCTGCTTCATAATTATGCATGTGCCGTTCCCGGCTATGACGCAAAAGAGGGCAGTGTTATATCTCCCGAGTCTGTCAAGGCCAGCTTGCCGGTTGCCAGTGCCTTTCGTATTGCTTCGCCAAAGATCTGCGTTATACGAGATGCAACCCGTTGATAGCCAAATCTCTGGGCCATGGCACGTATCAGATCGGCTTTGGGTATCTCACCTGTCTCCTGCAGTACATCAAGGGCGCAGGCGATTATCTCTTCATCTGGTAGCTGGTCGGCAGAACGCATACTTCCGGCAATCTCACCAACGCGATAGAGACAATACACTTCTGGATCTTGGCTGGTCCGCCAGATAAAAATGTCCTCACCACGTACTGTTTCTCTGTGAGGGATGAGCCCCAGAATCTGCTCACTCCTGTTTTGAACCTGTCTGCCGCTTCTGCCTATACCAAAACTCTCCCTTACCTTATTGCACAGGAGCTGTTTTTGGATAGGGGCCTCGAAAGTGATGATCTCTTCAAAACGCTTCTGTATCTCGACGGCGTGCCCCTGTTGGTAGTCATCGGAAGAAACAGGGGTGAGAGGCAACATTGCTCTGTCATACTCTTGTCGCAAACATGAATAGTCGATTATCGGAGTCGGCCCTGGCTCATATTCCCTCTGCAAGATGATGGGAGTTGGCTGCATATCACTTGCCTGTATCTCAGCTGACTTTACATCATCAGTTCTGTCGCTCGCCTGATCGTTTTGATTCACCAGAACCTCAGATTCTTTTTCTGCGGTCTGCTTCTTGGCCTCTTCAAGGAACTCAAGCAGGTTCTCGAGGACTCTTTTGCGGTTTGCCCACCAATCCAGAGTCCATATGCGATGGATGCTCCACCCGAGACTTTCAAGCATCTGGGATTGTGTTATTGCTCTATCGCGAGCCAGCCGTGCCTTGCTATACGAGTCACCGTCTAGGAGTATTCCGGCCAAATAGCTCCTGCTCTTATGAAGTGGATCGATGACTCCAACGTCCACCTTGAACGAAGAACGACCTATGCTGCAACGCGTCTCGTATCCATGTTTAGCAAGTTCCCCGGCTATCTCCTCGGCAATGGTGTCAGTAGTGGTACCGTCCGCACTGTTTGAAATCTCGCTTTGAGTCAGGAACTGCTTTCCTCGCTGCGCGTATTCCAGGAAAGCCTTGAGTGTCCGAGGACCTGGAGAAGCTGCTCGTCCAATATCAATCCGGTCAGGCGAAAGCACTGCAAATACCAACATTTCCTTTCGCGCGCGAGTTATTGCCACATTCAGTCTCCGCCAGCCGCCTTCCATATTGATGGGCCCAAATCGCATGGCCATCTTGCCATCCCTGTCAGGAGCGTAAGTGACAGAGAAGAAAATCGTGTCACGTTCATCTCCTTGGACATTCTCCAAATTCTTGATAAAGAGCGGCTCTTCGGACTGCATTGCCCATTGCTCAAAACCTGGATCAGCGTAAAACGCCTTTTGCAACAGGTCCTCAATGAGTGTCTGTTGCTTTACGTTAAACGTAATGATCCCAATACTTGAAGCTGCACCCCCCTGCAGGCTGTATCTTCCTTTCAACTCGCTAACGATAGCTTCAGCCTCTGCCCTGTTCTCGCCTTTTCCATCGTAGCACCCGTCGACGCTGCGGTAGATCACCCGCATGGTTCTGTCATCAGCCGAGGGGAACGTGTGGAGTTTACTCTCATAAAAGTGAGTATTGCTGAACGAAATGAGGCTCTCATGCCTGCTCCTATAATGCCAATCAAGATAGGTCTCGGGTAGATTGATGGCCAGGCAATCGTCGAGGATGGATTCCATGTCAGAAATGCTCTCAAAATCCTCATCAGATACCTGGCCCTGGAAGAACATGGTGGGTGGCATCTGCTTGGGGTCTCCAACCACAACCGCATGTCTTGCACGAGCAAGGGCACCCACCGCCTTGCATGTTTGAAGCTGTGAGGCCTCATCAAATACCAGCAGATCAAAGGGTTCCTGGTCAAAGTCAAGGAATTGCGAGACAGAGAGCGGGCTCATGAGCATACAGGGACTCAACTTGGAAAGCAGTTCTGGTATCTGGGAGAACAATTCGCGTATGCTGATGCCCCTCCCCTTGCTCCTTATGGCGCGTTTGAGTACAGCGGCCTCAGAGCCTTTTGAGGCTACTGCCGTAAGATCGGGGATACGGTTGGTGAGCTTACGCACGAGTTCTTCCTTGGCACACTCCCTCAACTCCCCATCGGCCCTTTGATATTGCCGTATCATCTCGTCGAATATGCTGCCTGAGAAGTTCGTCAGTTCGGTTTCTGACTTCAGTGAAGCCACACACATGGCTTTGTACAGCGCCTTTTTGTAGGAAGGGAGCAACTCTTCAGCGTTTACCTCACTCTCAAGGGCACATACTACTGAACTGAGACCCATCTGCCGCGCGGTTTCCGCGAGATTGCCCCACGCAGACCATTCCTGTAAGAACTGGCTGTTCTGGGAAACGCTCTCGCAGAACTCTTTTTGGACTGTGTACCAGGACTCATGTTCTCCACACGTGGGCAGTCCAAGGCTCTCTGACAACCTTGACTCCTGTTCCGCCAAATTCTCTGAGGTTCTGATGAAATTACCCAACTTGTCAAAGCCAGCTTTGTTTCCGGCAAGTTTTTCCCGTATGGGTAGATAGCTATCATCTTGCAGGGAAGAACTGGCGCTATAGGCGCAAGCGACAGCAGTCATGACGTGACTCCAATTGACCGTATTCAAGGTGGCATATCGCTCAATGAGAGGTTGTATCATCTTGAGGTGTCGCTCAAATTCTGTTGTCTTGGCCGTATAGATCTGCAGTACTCGAAGGACACCTGCCATCTGTGTTTCTTCTACGGGGTTAATCAGATGCTGGCTTACGCGCTCCATAACGGTTTGCTTGGCCCTTTTACGCTTGAGGATCCCCTGCATTCTCGCGTCAGTCCAGTCCTTTTCGAGACCGGAATAATCAAGGGTGAAGAAGCTCGGCTTAAACTGGCTGCCATACGAGATCATGTAGATTCTGAGTTGCTCTTCTTCCCTGGCAACCTGTTCGATATCATCCAGAAGGCTGTAGAGTTCCTTACAAAGAAGCCAGTTTTCCGGTAGTTCCTTCCATTTGTTCACCTCAATCGCAAGAAGGGTAAAAGCAGTCCATTCGGAAGCGGTCTCTGGTATTTTGCGTTCTAAGGTTTCCGCCACATCATTGCCTGCACTGATGAAGGACTCAACTGTCTTTATGTAGGCCTGCAAAAGATCCTCTGCAACAAACTGCGCGCCAAGTTTTAAGGACTCACCCTTAATTCTGCAAAGAGGATGCCTTGATGGGCTACCCATAGTATTAACCAGCGCTATGAGGCGTTCGATGTAATAAAATTGCCCCTCCACGTCCTCTGAGCTTGGGTTTCCCGAGAGAAATGTCTCATCAACGGTAACAAGATCCTTGGCAGATTGAACCTTTTCGTATTCACATATCTGTTCCCTCAGGCTCAATCCGGCCGAATTCCTTTTTCTCAAGGCTTTTGCATAACTCTCAAGACCAGCTTCCAATGCACTGGCTTTTCTCTTTGCTGCGGCGTACTTCAGGAGGTCATGGGTTTTTCTGGCATCGATAGCTCTTTGCAACTGATCGAGTACATGCGACTTGGTTGACTTGTTGGAGTGAAGCTCAAGGCAGAACGGTCCCAAGCCCAGAGCATCCAGCCTTTTATCGACAACATTCAAAGCAGCAGCTTTTTCCGAAACGAAGAGAACCCGCTTATCGTTTGCAAGCGCATTAGCAATGATACCCGTAATAGTTTGCGATTTGCCCGTGCCTGGAGGCCCGTGCAGAACAAAGCTGTTGCCTTCCAGAGACGCTTTGATGGCAAACGCCTGAGAAGCATCCGCCTGTATCGGCAGGAGCAAGTCTGAAATGTCTACTTCCTCTGGCTGTATCATCGACTGGGCTTCCCACGCCAGACAACCGTCTATCAGACTTCTTACAACAGGACTTCGTGTAAGTTCTTCCTGGTGGTTCCTGACATCATTCCACATGACGAATTGAGAAAAGGAGAACAGCCCGAGAGTAGCAAATTCCAAAACCTCCCAGCCCGGCTGATCCATGATCATTTTTCTGAATGTGTTAAAGACCACACGAACATCAACGCCATGCTGGTCTTGTGGAAGAGGATCGAGCTCAGGAATCTCAATACCGTATTCCCGTCTCAAGAGCTCAAGCAAACTGATATTAACCTGCGCCTCTTCGTCACGTGAGCCCAGTTTATAACCCGACTTAACCGTTTTTCTCGTGAGCTCAACAGGCAACAGAATAAGGGGGGCATAGTGCGGCGTATCGTCGGCTGGTCGTCTCCACCTGAGAGCCCCAAGCGTGAGATATAACAGATTTGAGCCTGTTTCTTCGAGAGAAGATCGGGAAACTCGGTAGAGATTCGTCAGCGTCTTCGTTAGCTCATGCTCTGTCAGGAATGTCCTCAGGCGATGAGAGGCTAACTCACCCTTAAGGAGCTCGACGTGACTTCCGATAAGTGATATGCCTTCAAAACCTGGTTTTCCGCTTATCTCCCATTCCGAAGGTTTCGGTAGTATTGAGAACTTGTGTCCCAAGGAAAAAGCATTTTCCAGTTCGGGGAGGGTTGGAGCAGCAATAGGCGTAAGCCTGGAAGCAATCCTCATGTTAAGAAGATTGTTTCTGAGGGAAAGATCCAGAAGATTGCGTTCCCATAGGTCGATTTTTGTCGTCTCTGTTAGAGTGCCTGCTATAACCGCAGTACTCTCAAGTTGATCCTGTGGTGCATTCTGCTGGGCGGTCATGCTGACCGATGGTACTTCAACCCTGTACACACCGGCTTCTCTCACTCGTAGAGGGAGTGGCAAGATCCCAGCGCTCCTTGCCCTGTAAATATCCACAACACAGTAAAAATCGCTTTCCCTGGCCAGATTGAGTTGTGCCTGTTTCTCGGCCATTTCAAAATCACTGTTGTGGCTATTGGTAAGGTGGGTACACTCAACAATCGCAATCTGCATGACACCCTGTGCTATACGGTTCATAAGGGCGGAAGGGTCAACACCGACGGTCTCAGGAAAACTCCTCTCCTCCAACCACACACCAGCATAAGCATGACCGTGCATCAAGATGAGCAGAGGATGAAGGCCTATTGATTCCAGACAGGAAAGATAGAGCATGCTCAAATCAAGGCAGGTGCCAATATGTTGTTCGAGAACCGTATCGCACAACCGTATGCGTTGGCCAAGCTCATAGTTTGCCGGAGGCTCGGAATATACAATCCCCTCTTCTTTGATGGCAAGGAAAAGGGCTGCGGCTTGTTGTCGTACACGGTTGACATTATCAGATTGATACGCGTCAAGAGCAGGATTGCCGCTCCACTTCTTGAGGTATTCCGATGCCTTAATGCGAATATTGGCGATAACCGGATGATTGGGAGTACTGAAACTCGCAATAGACTCGGCAAAATTGAGACCAGCCCAATTATCGAAGGGAAGTATTTCGATGCTCGTAGATGATTCAACATGAACCTTGTCATCAACCGAAAGGGAAAACCTCAGCGTGTCAATCATTTTTTCTGTTGCCGCCAGAAGCGAATTGGCTTCGATGCCTACATCAGTGCAATCGACGACAGTGGTATCTTCCGGTTGAAGAGAGGCGAGAACCTTCCTATAAGGAATGATAGAATTATTGTCTGATGTGATGTCTAAAACCGCGTCTATTACCGGATCGGTTGAAGCGTTTGACACTTCCATCTGCACGATGACCGGTAGACCCATGCTATGCAAAGAATAGTTGAGCAGTGGCATTACCTCGTAAGACATGTTGACAGTCTGATTGTTCATATTCATTTCCTCATCGACTACGCCCACACTTTGGTTTGTAATTCCAAGAAATTAGTTAGTGGGTTATAGTTTAACCCACTTGCTGCTTTGCCGAGATTGAGAGTTTCTTATATTGTCCCGGGCACCCGACTCCCAGACTACATCCATAAAATTCTGAAGAACATGATAAGACTCGGCACACCATGTTACCGAGGCGTTAGAGAGCTGTGGGCGGGGAGAAGGGTGAGAAGGGGGACCAACAACGGGGACGGGGCAACTGCCCCACTTTGGCAGAGAAGCCTGTTGAGTGAACACACTGCACGCTGCCGAAGTGGGACAGTTGCCCCGTCCCCGTTAGCGACAGCTGCCCTCGCCTGAAGGTCAGGCGAGGGCAGCTTTTCTCTTGCAGTTTGCCTGCTGTGTGTGCTGTGCTACCTGATGGGAATCTTGAACGTTGCGTAGCGGTTGTCGTCCTCGTCGGCCTCTATGTACATGAAATACGGATTTGCCAGGTTTGACGGATACTCGATAACCACGTCGTAGGAGGCTGTCGCGCCGTCTCTGAGCTCGAAGGAGTCCGGCATCATGTCGCTGTTGAGGGGATCCAGCGGATAGATATACTCGTCGAGGGACGTATCATCCACAAACCAGTCAAAGGTGCCAAAGGGCTGGGTCGAGCCAAAGATATTGGTCTCGGTGATATGCGCGATAAGCAGGGTGTTGCCACTGGCAGCGGTGTAACCCTCGTAGCTTGACGCCGTGGTCATGCTGTCAACGGTAAACTGGAACCACTTGGTCTCATATCCTCTGCCCACCTCACCGGTAAACTCGCCGCTGATTTTCTCATAGCTCTGGTCGGTTCCGGAGATTGGGGGTGTGATGACCTCATCAATCGCGCGATTGGCACCGTTTACCACAAACACCACGCCAACGACGATAGCCACGACCACTACCACGGCAACGATGATGCCGATGATGAGACCCGTGCGGCTCTTCTTGGGCGCGTATCCAGGGCCCTGGGCATAGAGCGGGGGCTGCTGATTGGGCATACTGCCCGGCGCGTACACCGGAACCTGCGGCGGCTGACCCGAGAGATTCGACGGCGCGGGAGCGTAGGGTTGTGCCTGTGTGGGGTTCTGGGGCTGCACGGGAATCGGGGTCTGTACCTGCGGCTGAGGTTGCGGTTGGGGAGGAGGAGCCTGGGTTACCTGCGGCTGAGGCGGCTGCTCTACCTGTGGCTGCGCTGGTATCGAGGGTTGCGGTTGAGGTTGAGGTTGTACCTGCGGCTCAGGTTGTGGTTGAGGTTGGGGCGGCTGCGTTACCTGCGGCTGCGGCGGTATTGATTCTACCGGCTTGGGCGACGGGGATTCTACCGGCTGCGGAGGTTTCGATTCTGTCAGCTGCACGGGCTGGGCCTCACTTTGAGGCTGCGGCTCCACCTGTGTTTGCGGTTGGGCTTCTGTTTGCGGTTGAGCTTCTGTTTGCGGCTGGGCTTCTGTTTGAGCCGGGGCCCCGGTCTGCTGCGATGCCTGCGTCTCAGAAGAGACCGCGTGCGGAGCGTCAGTAAAGTCGTTGGTCCACTGTGTTCCGTTCCAGTAACGAAGCTTTGAAGCGTCTCCCGACGGATCGTTATACCATCCTGCCTGTTGGTCTGCCATGCTTCCTCCTTTGTACCTTTGATTGCTCTGTTCGCCTGACCGGGCGTTTCTGCGCTTTTGTACCGAGTATCATACTACACATCATCAGCCGGGGAGGCGCAAGTTACCTGCCTGTGCGCCAGATGGTGAGTCGATGTGCCCGCGGTCTCACCCCTTATTGGCCTGCTTCTTTCTGTCGTTGGCAGAAAGCAGGCGCTTTCTCATGCGAATGCTCAGGGGGGTTATCTCCACCAGCTCGTCATCCTCGATGTATTCGAGCGCTTCCTCCAGGGTAAAGCTCAGCGGCGGCGTCAGCTGCACGGCTTTATCGGAGCCGGAGGCGCGTTGGTTGCTCAGGTGCTTGGTCTTGGCGATATTGACCACCATGTCGCCCTCTTTGGCCGACTCGCCCACGAGCATCCCCTCATAGCAGTCCTCGCCCGGCCCGATGAACAAGCGGCCTCGCTGTTGCAGCGTGTCGAGCGCGTAGGCAACGCTCTTCTCGGTGGACATCGAGATCATCGACCCACCCTTGCGCCCGGCAACCGCGCCGCGATACGGGCCGTACTCGACAAAGTGGTGGAACATCACGGCCTCACCGCGCGTTGCGTTGAGCAGGCGTGTACGCAGCCCCATGGTGCCCTGCGTGGGAATCCTGAACACGAGATGGGTCTGCGCGCCGCGTTGGAACATGTCGACAAGCTCCCCGCCGGCGTTGCCGAACACCTCGATGGTCTTTCCGGCGTATTCGCCGGGCACGTTGACGGTAGCCTCCTCCATGGGCTCGAGCTTCTGGCCGGCCTCGTCGGTCTTTATCAACACGCGCGGGCGGCCCACCTGAAACTCGTAGCCTTCTCTGCGCATGGTCTCCATGAGCACCGAGAGGTGCAGCACTCCCCTGCCGGTAACCGAGATGCCGCTCTTGTCGTCCAGTTCGGTTATGTGCAGGGCGATGTTGCTCTTGGCCTCGCGGAGCAGGCGCTCCTTGAGCTGGCGGGCTCCGACGATGCTGCCTTCCCTCCCCACAAGCGGGCTCGTGGAGGCTTCAAACACCACGGCTATCGTGGGCTCCTCCACCGTGATGGGGTCAAGACGGATGGGATTTTCCGTGCTGGTTATCATGTCGCCGATGTCGGCGTCCTCAACGCCCACCACGGCCACGATATCACCGGCTGGCACCTCTGTCTGCTCCTTCTTGTCCAGGCCCTCAAAGCTGAAGAGCTGCTTGATGCCCGTGTTGTAACGCGTGCCGTCGTTCTTGATGACGAGCACGGGCTCGGCCTTGTGGATGGTGCCGGAGAAGAGGCGGCCCACGCCGATGCGACCCACAAAACTCGAATAGTCGATGGTGCTTATCTGCAGGGCGAGCGGGCCCTCTGCGTCGCAGTTGGGAGCGGGCACCTCTGCCAGGATGGTATCGAGCAGCGGCACCATGGTAGTGCCTTCGTCGCTCAGCTCGTGGCGGGCGTAACCGAGGGAGGCGCTCGTGTATATCACGGGAAAGTCCAGCTGCTCGTCGGTGGCCTCAAGCTCCACCATGAGATCGAAGACCTCATCCACCACCTCCAGGGGTCTGGAGCCCGCGCGATCTATCTTGTTGATGACCACGATGATGCGAAGCCCGAGCTCGAGCGCGTGCCGCAGCACGAAGCGGGTCTGTGGCATGGGGCCCTCAAAGGCATCGACGATGAGGAGCGCGCCGTCCGCCATGTTGAGCACACGCTCGACCTCACCGCCAAAATCGGCATGGCCGGGGGTATCGATGACGTTGATCTTCGTGTTGTTGTAGCGCACACTGATGTTCTTTGAGAGGATGGTGATGCCACGCTCGCGTTCCTGGTCGTTGGAGTCGAGCACGCGTTCGGCAACCTGCTGGTTCTCGCGAAACACCCCCGCCGTGTAGAGGAGGCGGTCAACGAGGGTCGTCTTGCCGTGATCGACGTGGGCTATGATGGCGACGTTACGGAGCTGTAGTTGTTCCATGGGGTTCCTTTTTACACAGTCTGACGGTGATTCTTGTGTTCTCTGCGTTCTTGCTCATATACAACTCAGGCAAAACGCAGCATACAGAGGCAGTGACCTGATGCCCTGCTCCAAGCCAAAGTTCTTTTGGGAGAAACGTAGCGCGTAGGGCGGCTTGTACTTTTCGCGATAGATGGTGAGGCTCTTAGAGCGCACATTGCTGCCAGCCTTGACCTCGATAGGGATGATACCTTCGTCCGTCTGCAAGAGGAAGTCTACCTCCGCGGTGTTTTCGCTTGACCAGTAGTGCAAATCCAGAGCCTGAACCTTCATATGCTGGGCGATATAGTTTTCTGTGATGGCACCTCTGTAGTCGAATTCTTCTTGAAGAAGCAACGTGGCAAAGGGAATTTTGAGGATGCTCCGGAGCAACCCGACATCACTCAGAAAAAGTTTGAAATAACCCGCCTGCTCATTGCCTCTGAGGGGAATCTGCGGTCTCGTCACTCTCGTTGATTCCAGACAAAGTCCCGCCGCCTCCAACCAGTCCAAGGCCGTTTCGTAGTTTTTGGCACGTGCTGAGTGAGCAACCTTGGCGTACTGGAACTTATTGGCCGTATTGGCAAGTTGCGAAGGGATACTGTGGTAGAGGCGTTCGATTCTCAGAGATTCACTTGCATTGGATACGTATCTGTTCATGTCATCAAAATACGCCTCAAGGATGCTGTCCGCCAGCTCAGCGTCAAAGTGCGTAAGATCCTTGTTGGCATCCACGAGACTTTGGACAGCCTCGGGCATCCCACCAACACAAAGGTAGAGCATATAGTATCCGAGCGCCTTGTTATGGAGTGGCAACACGAGTTTTTCGTCTTGTGCGAAGCAGTGCTGAATCTGCTCGACCAGCGCATCCTCGCCAAACGCCAGCATGAACTCTCTGATGTCCATCGGATACAGAGTGAGCGTCTTGATCTGTCCAACAGGAAACGAGGTTTTCATACGTCGGAGCTTCACACCCAAGAGTGACCCCGAGCAGATGATATTGACTTCGGGGTGCTTTTCCCTGAAAAACTTCAGCGCAGAAATCAGGCTCTCAGACTCCTGGATCTCATCTATGAAAAGCACCTTGGACGAGCCTTCAAAATCCCAGCCCACGAGAGCCTTGAGTGCCAGATACTTTTCCTGCGCATTGAGTGATGAATCATACAGCTGCACCACATCGCTGTCATCCAAGAGATTGATGGTCACATGCTCTGCGTATTCATTGCCCATGAACTGCTCTACAAGCCAGGTTTTGCCGGTTTGGCGCGCTCCCAACAGTAACAGAGGCTTATGATGCGCTTCTGTTTTCCAGGCAAGCATAGCTTTATACAAGGTTCGTTCCATGCGTCGATTATAGCACGTTTTGCGAAAATGGTAGGTTCGTTTGGCCGAATCGTTGCGTTTTTCATAGGTTCGTTTGGCCAAATCGTTGCGTTTTTCATAGATTCAGCAGCGGGGACGAGGCAGGGCGATTGCCATCGCCCCCTACGATGCCTGCTCCAGTTTTGCGTGACTCCAGAGCTCGTCCCATCCCTGTTCGTCGAGCGTTCGGAGGTTAAAGCCCCGCTCGTTGGCCTCGCCTTCCATTGCCGCCCACCGCGTACGGAACTTCTCGCAGGAACGCCTGAGCGCGGTCTCCGCGTCGATGTTGTTCCAGCGCGCGATATTGACGAGGGTGAAGAGGATGTCGCCAAACTCTTCCTCGGCCTCAGGGGAATCCCCCTCAGCCTGCGCGAACTCCTCAAACTCCTCGGCGAGCTTGTCGGTGAGGCCCTCGATGTCCTCCCATTCAAAACCCTGGGCAGCGGCCTTGCGAGAGATATTCTGGGCCTGCATGAGCGCCGGCTCAGCTTTGGGCACACTCGCAAGCAGCGACACGGGGCCGGCATCTCCGCTGGCCTGTGCCTTGCGTTGCCTTTCGAGGGTCTTCATCCGATCCCAGAGCCTGAGCGTGGATTCCGCGTCGCTCGCCTCCTCGATAAGGGCTATCTCTGCGTCGGTAAACCCGGCAGCCGCAAAGGAGGCTTCGTTGCCAAAGACGTGCGGGTGCCTGCTGATGAGCTTGTTGGAGATGCCCTGGATTACCTCTTCAAGCGTGAACTCGCCGTCGTCTGCGGCAATCTGCGCATGCAGAACCACCTGGAGCAGCACGTCGCCGAGCTCTTCCCTCAGCGCGTCCACGCTCCCCTGTTCTATGGCCTCGACAGCCTCATAGGCTTCTTCGATCATATTCTTGGCGATGCTCTCGTGGGTCTGCTCCCTGTCCCAGGGGCAGCCCTCCTCGCTCCTGAGCAGCGCGACGATCGCCACCAGCTCGGAAAAGGCGTCGCAGGTATCCAGAGAGCCGTCGTCGTGGGCGTGGGCGTGATCGCAGCGTTCGCTCCCCTCTTCATGGGTATGATACGGATTCTCGTGCTTATGATGAGGTGTTTCATTGTCGTGCATAGGGCTCTCCCGGTTCTTTTGGTTCATAGCCAGTTTACACCTATCAGAAGCTGATGTTGGAGCAGGAGCTCAGGCTCACTCTGTGCGTCGAACTTTTGACACGCCTTTTGCGACTATGCTACAATGCTCTCACAAACGCCTTCGGGCTGTCGCCCCCGCCTTGTGCGGGGGTGAACTTTTTCAGGGTTATCCGAGTACTCGGATAGCATCGATTGTTCCAGTAGAATCAGAGCCTGAGTAAAGCGCGGATCATCCTCTTTATCGACTGAAAATCATTTGCTTTGATAACACCGATCTTGCGTTTGAGTCGGCTGCTGTCGATGACTTTAGACTGGGTGAGAAGCGCCACGCTTTCCTTACCTGTTCCGCCGTCAAACAGGTAGTAATAGGCGCCACGCTTTGGGGTTGTCGACAAGGGCACAACATGACACATAAACGCACCATATGTCCTCAGTATCAGCACGGGGCGAGCAAACTTGCTGCCCTTTCCATCTTCCTCGAACCCAACGTTTTCACCGATACTGCAAATCCATATATCCCGCTCGCGGAAACCAACCGGCCTGTCTGGTGAGTTGTTGATACTTGCCTTGACTGGCATCCACTGTCTGTAGTCCTTTTTGCTCACGCTGCCTACTTTCTTTTACAGGTATATGAACAAGCCCGTGCCTTAACTGCTTGGCGTTATGGTTCGTCACCATGTGTGCTTTCATGATAACAGAAGATTTTGGCGATGCCGAATTCCTCCGTAGAGAAGATCGCGTTCCACGTGACATCTCCAAAAATTGCAGAAAGAGAGACAGGGTGCTACAATTTCGTATTGCAAATAAAATAATCTGTACTACACAATTTGGGAGGCACAAGCATGGCGACAGCGACGTTCAGTATTCGCATCGATCCTGATATTAAACGGCAATTTGATGCCTTTTGTTCGGATGTGGGTATGAACCCATCAACGGCGTTCAACCTGTTTGCCCGCGCTGTTGTGCGCGATAAAAAACTGCCCTTTGAGGTGGCATCCCCTGAACTGACCAGGGAGGATCTTTTCGAGAGGATAGCCGACCTTGACGCCGGGCGCAACATTGTCAGGCATGACATTATCGAGGTCTGACCGATGCACAAAGACTGGCATGAGAAAGCCTGGGACGACTATCTCTATTGGCAGACTCAGGACAAAAAAACGGTGAGGAAGATCAACGCGCTCATCAAAAGCATAGAGCGTGGTGAACGGCTGGGAAAAATGGAACGCCTTAAAGACGGTTATTCCAGTTGGCTGAGCACCCGCATCGACCAATCAAACCGGCTCATCTTCAAGGTAGCAGATGATGTTTTGATAATAGCATCGTGCCGCGGGCAGTATTCGTGATGGCAATTTTGGGCTTAACGGAGCACTAGATGCCCAGTTACAAGACCAGAGCCCTCGTGCTCAAGAAAACCAAGCTGGGTGAGACCGACCTTATCATCACGCTTTTGGATGAGGAGGGTGGGCAGCGCCGGGCGGTGGCCAAGGGGGCGCGCAAGCCGGGATCCTTTCTTGCGGCGCGCCTGGAGCTGTATATGCTGGTGGAGGCGCAGCTTTCGACGGGTCGCTCGCTCGACATTGTCACCGATGCGCGGATACTGGAGGCCCATGCCGCCTGTAGAAGCGATTTGGAACACAGCGCAGCCGCGGCCGTAGTGGTAGAGCTGGTGGAAAAGACGACCGCTCACTACAATGCAGAGCCGCTGCTCTACGCCATGAGCCTGGCCGCGTTGGAGCAGATAGGGCGGGCAGAGGGCTCTGCTCCCGTGCTTATCTCCCTTGCCTGTGCGCTCAAGATCTGCGCGGCGCTGGGTGTGCAACCAGACGCAGACGAGTTGCTCGGCGCTGACGAAAGCCTCGCCACATGGATAGCAACCCTGCTCAGGGCCCGCTTTGCGGAACTGACTGCCTTTACAGACGAAAGGTATCTGCCGGTCCTGCATAGGCTCGCGGGCTTTTGCAGGCAGTGGATAGCGCAGCATCTGGACATCAGGTTGAAGAGTTTGGATTTTGTGGAGGGCCTGCTGGCCCAGTGAGCCAGACGGTGGCATGGGACAGCGGGGACGGGGCTGGTGTCC
>JAISEO010000036.1 GCA_031264075.1 Coriobacteriales bacterium
GTCACGTCCCGTATAGAGGGAGGAAGCGGCACACTCAGCTACCGGTGGTATAAAAGCCCCACGGGAAGCTTCCTCGGGGCAGAGGTGATAGAAGGTGTCTCAGGTGCAAGCTTTACCCCACCTTCTGACACAACGGGACTCAGCTACTACTTCTGTGAGGTGACCGGCACGCTTGAGACGGCAGGAACAGTACGTGCCATAACGCGCGCTGCCTCTGTGGAGGTGGTAGCTCTCGCCCCTGTTGATCTGAGCGGATTCAGTGTCACGGGTATAGACCCTCTGGGCTATGTCTACACGGGAGTGGCCATCACAGCTCCTGTTACTGTCACCGACCCTGCAACATCCCTTGCCCTTAGACCTGATGAAGACTATACGCTTGCCTACAGCCCCAATGTCTCGGTGGGAGAGGTACGCATCACCATCATCGGGAAGGATGCCTATACCGGAAAGCTTGAGACCAGCTTCCTCATCAGGAAAGCCCCTCTTATCCTTACCCTCGCCTCCAAGGAGAAGGTCTATGGAGCAGGAGACCCCGCTTTTACCTACGCTGTCTCAGGTCTCAGGGCGGGAGATGAGCTTACCGGCCTTAGCTGTAGCCGGACAGCGGGAGAGGACAGGGGAGACTATGCCATCACCGCAAAAGATGCGGTCATAGCAAGGGAGGGTGTGGAGGTAACGGCAAACTACGACATTGCCTACGCTGCCGCAACCCTCACCATTACCCCCCGGGGTCTTTTCGAGGGAGGCTTTGTCATCACGGGTATAGAGGAGAAAGGCTATTCCTATACGGGAAGTGCCCTCACCCCTGCTGTCACCGTAACGAATGGTACAACGATTCTTAAGTCCGCGAGTGACTACACCTTAAGCTACCACGCCAATACAGAGCCGGGGACGGCAAGCCTCGCCGTCACCGGCAAGGGTAACTACCGAGGGGAGTTGCGCGCAGGTTTCACTATACTTACCCCCGGCGGCCCAACTCTCCCCGAGAAGAGCCCCTGGCCCCGCCTTGACGGAGGTAAGACAGACGGAGGGCGCTACGACACCATGCAGGCCATAGTGAACGAAGGCTGGGAAGACACAGGCTCTCCCTACGTCATAGTGGCAAGTGGAGCCAACTTCCCTGATGCCCTTGCTGCCTCCTCACTTGCCGGTATCTACGGCAGTCCGGTCATCCTCACCGAGACAGAAGGTCTGAGTGTCCAGGCACAAGAGACCATAGAGGCCCTCGGTGCGGACAAGGCCTTCATCATAGGAGGGGAGGCAGCAGTTGCTCCCCAGACGATGGAGGCACTGGAAGTACTTGTCGGTGAGGGTAAGGTAGAGCGCATAGCAGGAGATACCCGCATCGCCACAGCCCTTGCTATCTACGAGGAGGGAAAGACTCCCGAAGGAGGACTACCCTCCTGGTCAGAGACCGCCATCATAGCCAACGGCTTTTCCTTTGCAGACGCGCTTTCCATCTCCCCCTTCGCAAACGCAACCCGCTCGCCTCTGTTCTTATCCACCCCGGGAACTGGCCCGGAAAGTGGGCTTGATGAGGCAACACTTGCTGCGATAACAACAGGCGGCTTCAAGAAGCTGATCATCACCGGAGGAGTCGCTGCCGTACCAGAGGTAGTAGAGGCCCAACTCGCCTCAACAGGTGCCAGTATAGAGCGCTGGTCGGGAGAGAGTCGCTATGAGACGAGTGTGGACATAGTGGAGAGATCCCTTGCCAACTCTAACGGTACCCTTACCCTCAACAACCTCGTCTGTGCCACCGGCACCAACTACCCGGACGCCCTTGCAGGAGGGGCCTTTGCGGGACATGCAGGCACCGTGCTCCTTCTCGTACACGCCACAGAGAACGGTGGGCTTGCAGGGCTTGGCCTCATCTCAAAGCACAGAGACGAGATAGGCAGAGGCTACGTGCTCGGTGGTGCTGCCGCTGTGCCCCAGGAGCTCTTAACGCTGCTCGAGGAGGGTGCCTCGTAGGGGACGCCAGCCCCGTCCCTCTTGTCCCAGTGCGATTGGTGAAGGTGGGACACCAGCCCCGTCCCTCTTGTCCCACCTCTTGTCCCACGGTCTGTCCCTAGGCGTTCCGGTATGCAGTCAGGGGAGGGAGTGTCAGCCGTTTTGCGGTGTGCACGGGTGAGAATGCCTCGTTCTTCTCAATCCTTCTGAGCAGATCCAGTACCCGCTCGGCAAGCATGATGCGAAAGGCGATCTCCGGATCATTCAGGTCTATTCCCGCCGTTTCGCTTATCTTGTTGACGCGGTATTTGAGGGTATTGTAGTGGACGTGCATGGCGCTGGCGGCCGAAGTGATGTCCTGGCGATGGCGTACATAGCAGAAAAGCGTGTCCACGAGGCTGCTGCCCTTCTGTGTGTCTATCCGGCTGAGTTCCCAGACCGTCGGAGGGATAAGATCGTAGAGGTCAAAGACTTCTCCAAAACGCAGTACCATGTGCTCCAGTATCAGGTCCTCGTAACGCAGCGCGCGCTCGGTGCTTTTCATCTGGTCGGCTATGTCAAAGCAGGTAAGCGCCTGATTGTAATAGGTATACAGTGCGTCGAGATCGCGAAAGGGCATACTGATGGCCGCCCTGCAGTGATGCGTCTTGAGCAGCTCAACAAAGGAGCCAAAGCGCTCCCGCTCAGAGAGACCCTCGATGGAATCGTTGTCGTAGACGACGACAAGGGCATCGTCATAGATAAACACCGCGTCGCGCTTGAAGAGGTTCTTCAGCATCTGTTTGAGCAGCAGTAGCTTGTCGGTCTTGCGGAAGCGTTCCTCCATCTCAACGATGATGGCAACCAGATATTCATGGAACTCAAGGTTGTAGAGCTTGATACGCTCCTGAACAGTCGTTCGGTCGTCAAGCTTGCGCTCTATGATGTCGAGGAGGAAGGTCTCAACATAGGGAGCACCGGGTTGCCGCATGGCCAGATTGGTTCCCATACTCAGGGCGAGATATTGACACAGCACCTTGAATATCTCGATGTCGAGAACCTCGGTTATGGGCCGGTTGTACTCGAAGAGCTTGCAATAGGCCACGAGACGGTTGCCTCTCACGACGCGTCCGGCGATGAGGCGATGCTTCAGGAAGTCCTTTTCCCAGATGATGAGCACCTTGTCGTCGCCCGGCGCGTTGCTTTCTTCTCGCATGACTTCTTCAATGAACTGCTCGGGCATATAGCCCTTGGTCATCACGTATTCGATGATAGGATCGTCCTCCACGAGCTCAGCGCCAATACTGCTGAGCAGGCAGAGAGAGGTGTCGAGAAGGAGCAGCGGGTTTCCGAGGGCCTGATAGCCCAACTCCAGCAGCTCCTCTGTCTTGGCCTCGTTTTGAACAAGCTGGAGCAGCCGGCTCGCAAAGTTATTGACCTGTATCTGGATTTCAAAAACGGCACAGGTCTCGTTATACAGCCGCTCAAAATCCTCCGTAGTGCTGGCAAGTATCTTGTTGGTGCGATTCCTGTCATAGAGAAACGGCCTGTCCTCCTCGTCTATGAGCAACAGGAGGTTGGTATGCGCTGCCATCTCGGGTGTTGGCAGTTCTGACACCTTTCCATAGTACAGACAATCTTCTTTGAGAGGGAGCTCGGCGCCCTTGAGAGGCTGACGGGCAACGATTATTCTTGCTGGATCGGGGCCGATGACTCGGACACCTTTACGTGCCCTGGATGAAAAATTAGAGAAGTAGACTATCATGCCCCACCTCTTTCATGCCGCGTAGTGGTTGTTCATGCGTCTTGGTTTTTGCAGTATATTACATATGAGGGACGCCACATTGCAGAAAATGGGCGTTCATCAAATTTCATAATCTTTTGCATAACACCGATTCAATTTTAGAATCTTTGACCAGCAACGACCAACAAAAATCCACTCTGTTCGGTGTAAGGCTGAAATCTCACGACAGGGAGCCGGTAAGTAGCGGCGACAAAGCATCGTTCAAAGTTCTCAATCACCACCGTAGAAATCAGGGCTTTTGCGGTCGTATACTCAGGGGCACTTTCCATTATCACGGTCCGTCAATCAAAAGAACGAGGAGGCAATTATGGCAAAAGGAGTCTTTGAAAGCGCCACCGAGGCCTGTGCAGCAGCAACTGAGGCACAGAAGAAGCTGGTCAAGGAGTACACACTGGAAGATCGCGACCGTTTTATTCAGGCGATTCGCGACAAGATCATGCCCAACATGGAGTTGCTCGCCCAGATGGAGTTTGACGAGACGGGCTATGGGCGTTTTGAGGACAAGATGGCCAAGAACACCGGTGCCGTCATGCTCTCCCAGGGAACAGAGGCCATTCCCACCAATCTCTATGCATCCGACAAGGGCCTGACCGTAGAGTATTACGCCCCCTATGGCGTGGTAGGCGCCGTCACGCCGGTCACCAATCCTGCGGCGACCATCATCGGCAACGGCATCGGCAACATGGCTGCCGGCAACGCGGTTGTATTCAACGCGCACCCGGGTGCCAAGAAGACCTCCGCAAAGACCGTCGAGCTGGTCAATGAGGCCATCACCGAGGCCGGCGGCCCCGAGAACCTCTTCGTCATGGTCGCCAATCCCACGCTCGCCACGCTTGACGAGATAATCGCCTATCCCTCCGTAAGGCTGCTGGTAGGCACGGGCGGTCCGGCCATGGTAAAGACCCTCATGACCTCGGGCAAAAAGGTCATCGCGGCCGGCGCGGGCAACCCACCCTCGATAATCGACAGTTCGGTTGACCTCAAAAAGGCGGCGGAAGGCCTCCTGGGCTCCGCGTCCTTCGACAACAATCTCCTCTGCATCGCCGAGAAGGAGATCTTTGTGGTAGAGGATGTCTTTGACGAGTTCATGAAGGAGTTTGAGGCCGCTGGCGCCTATGTCATCGCTCCGGAGGATGCCAAGAAGGTCAGCGAACTCTGCTACGTACAGCTCCCCAACGGCGAGTATGTCGCCAACAAGGATTATGTGGGCAAGATGGCCAACGTCATCCTCGCGGCTGCCGGCGTCAACATCGATTCCGACCCGCGCATCGCGGTGTATGTCACCGACTTTGACGATCCGCTGGTTCATACCGAACAGATGATGCCCATCATCCCCATCGTCAAGGCCAAGGATTTTGAGCAGGCCATGGAGTGGGCGTATATCGCTGAGAAGGGCAACTGTCACTCCGCCTCTATCTGGTCCAACGACATCGACCACGTCACCCGCTTCGGCACCCTCATCAACACCACCATCTTCGTGCAGAACGGTGGCACGATGGCGGCCTTTGGCGTCGGCGGCAGCGGCACCAATGCTCCCACGATTGCCACCCCAACGGGCGAGGGCGTCACGGGGCCGCAGTCCTTTGTCCGTCGTCGTCGCTTCTGCATGGCCGACGGAGGCAACTACCTGCTGTAAGCACGTATTCAAAGGGGGGCTCGGGAGTATTCCCGGGCCCCCTGACATCAGAGGGCACAAGAGCGCTGGCGGAGGGGCCTTTTCTGTCAGCATCTGTCAACCCCGGCTGTTCTCATGCCATCGGACATAAGAGAAAGAGAGTGGTCATGCCAATCAACAGCTTTGCTGAGCTTGCGGATGCGGTTCGTGCAAATGAGAAGAAAAGTCGTATCGCGGTAGTCGCTGCGGACGACCTCCACACGGTGGAGGCCGTTGCTAACGCGCAGAACGAGGGTCTGGTCGAGGCGCTTCTTATTGGAGATGCGCTTTTGATTGAACAGAGATTGGACGAACTCAACGAGGATTCAGAAGATTTTACTATCATCGACACGGCGAGCAACGACGAAAGCCTGGCTCGCGCCGTAGAGATTATAAACGCCGACGAGGCCAACGTCCTCATGAAGGGCCATCTGGAAACAGGCGACTTCATGCGCATGATACTGAACCGTGACAACAATCTGCGCAGGGGATCGCTGTTATCGGTGGCGGGATTCTATGAGTTGGAGCGCTATCACAAGCTTCTCGCGGTTACCGACCAGGCTATCAACACCTATCCGGATCTGGATGGCAAGAAGGCCATTCTGGAAAACGCGGTGGGCCTGCTGCAGGCCTTTGGCATAGCGAGTCCCAAGGTAGCCGTGCTCGCGGCGGTGGAAAAGCTCAATCCCAAGATGAAGGAGACCGTCGATGCCGACGCGCTCAGGCAGATGAATGAGGAGGGCGAGATCACCGGCTGCGTTGTTGACGGCCCACTCTCCCTGGATATCGCAACCAGCAGGGAGGCCGCCGAAATAAAGGGATACGTCAGCGAGGTAGCGGGCGATGCGGACCTGCTGCTCGTACCGGACCTTGTGTGTGGCAATGTCTTTGTCAAGGCCCTCACGGGCTTTGCGGGTGCGACAACAGCCGGAACCGTCGTGGGCGCCAAGGTTCCCGTCGTGCTCACGCCGCGCAGTGCCGAGGCATCGGACAAGTTCTATTCCATCGCGCTCGCCGCGTATACGGCACAGGGTTAGCAGGCTTGGCAAGACGTCCAGCAGCAAATGCTAAGGAGACAGGCATGACAAACAAACACTATCTGATTCTTGCAATAAACCCCGGGTCCACGTCCACCAAGATTGCCGTCTATGAGGATGAGCAGGAGCTGTTCTCCCTCAACGTCGAGCACGACGCGGATGTTCTCAAGCAGTTTGCCGATGTGCAGGACCAGCTTGAGTACCGCAAAAAGACCATTGTGGAGGCCCTGGAGGACAAGGGCATAGACGTGTCCAGCATAGACGTGTATGTGGGCCGGGGCGGTGGCTTGGTAGCCGTTGACAGTGGGGCCTTTGTGGTTACCGACCGTCTGCTGGAGGACGCTCGCAAGGGCATGGCCGGGCAGCATCCCGCGCAACTCGGCTCGCAGATCTGTGATGCCCTGGCCGCGCAGTACGGAGGCAAGGCCTATATCTACAATGCTCCCGACGTGGACGAGTACGATTCCATTGCTCGCGTGTCCGGGCTCAAGGGCGTGTATCGCCAGTGTCATATCCATACCCTCAACCAAAAAGAGATAGCCCTGCGGTATGCCTCAGAGCACGACCTCGACTACGACAAGATCAATCTGATCATCTGCCACATCGGCGGCGGCATCTCGGTCACCGCTCACCGGCAGGGAAGAATGGTGGACGGCAACGACATCATCCGCGGCGAGGGCCCCATGACCCCCACGCGCGCGGGCTCGCTCCCCACCATCGACATGCTTGATCTGTGCTTCAGGGACGGCGCCGACAAAAAGGCCATCAAGGATCGCCTCACCAAAAACGGCGGTCTCATCGATCATCTGGGCACGGCAGATGCGAGAGAGGTGGAGCAGCGTATCAAGAACGGCGACGCGTACGCGCAGATCGTCTATGACGCCATGCTCTACCAGGTAGCAAAGAGCGTGGGTGCCTGTGCCGCAACCCTCACAGGCGAGTTGGAGGCCATCATCCTCACGGGTGGCATGGCCCACAGCGAATACATCGTTGATTTTTTGCGTGAATACATCGGTTGGATTGCTCCCCTGGTCGTTATGCCGGGAGAGTTTGAAATGGAGGCTCTTGCCGCGGGTGCCCTCAGGGTTGCCCGGGGAGAAGAAGAGCCCAAGCTGTATACAGGTACGCCTGTATGGAACGGATTTTAAGGAGGAGTTTGATGGAAGCATTAGCAGCAGTATCACACGAGACAGGCAAGATGGGCATCGAGAAGATTGATGTAGCCGAACCCAAGTCAGGCGAGATTGCGGTAAAGATGGTGGCATGTGGTGTGTGCCATACCGACGCGGCAGGGCTGCACCAGATTTTTCCCGTGCCCTTTCCCGCCATCTATGGTCATGAAGGTGTGGGCATTGTCGACAAGGTAGGAGAGAACGTGACCAATGTTGCCGTAGGCGACCGCGTTGTCATGACCTTTCCTTCCTGCGGTGTGTGTCCGTCCTGCGTTGACGGTCATCCCTATGCCTGCGACCACATGCTGGAGCTTTTCTGGGGAGGGCGCATGAGCGATGGCACGACGCCGTACTCGCAGGATGGCGTACCGGTATCCACCTTCTTCGGTCAGGGCTCGTTCTCTACCTATACCGTCGTGCAGGCACGCAACGTGGTCAAGGTTGACATAGACTCCGACAAGGAGCTTGCGAACCTCTGCTCTCTGGGTTGCGGTGTGCAGACCGGTGTGGGCGCGGTCCTGCACGGCCTTAAGGCCGAACCCAACGGCTCTATCGCGGTCTTTGGCGCAGGCGGCGTGGGCATGGCTGCCATTATGGGTGCCAAGCTCGCCGGTTGCTATCCCATTATCGCCGTTGACGTCGTGCCTTCTCGCCTCGAACTGGCAAAGGAGATAGGCGCCACCCATACGGTCAATGGCAAAGAGGTCGATGCTGTCGAGGAAATCAGGAAGATAACCAAGGGCGGGGCCCACTACAGTGTAGAGTCCTCCGCCGTACCGGCACTGACGCTGCAGGCGCTGGACTGCCTCAGAAAGCGCGGCAAGGCCTGCCAGGTGTCCGTAACCGGGCCAGCAACCATCGAGCTCCCGATTGAGCCGCTCATCCTCAGCAAGAACGTGACCTACTTTGGCCTCGCAGAGGGTGCCAGCAATCCGCCGGTCTTTATCCCCGAGCTCGTCGCGTACTACAAACAGGGCCGTCTGCCCGTTGAAAAGCTCGTCACACTCTATGACTTCAAGGATATCGACAAGGCATTTGAAGACTCTCACACCGGTGTAGCCATTAAGCCGATTCTGGTTTTCTAGCCCCAGTGAGGTCATGACCAACAGTTCTACCATCCCGGGCGTCAGGGCATAGCCGCACGCAGCAGCGTGTCAGGCTATGCCTGCGCCCCGTGCTGGTTCCCTCTGGCGTGGAGACGACAGCCAGTGTTCTGCTGGGTGTGACGCTTGAGATACCCAGTGAACTACCCAGTGATGCAAGACCCAGTGCACTAAGAAGAACGGAGGACCCATGCAAATCGGGATTCCCAAAGAATCCGAGCCCCGCGAGACCCGTGTGGCTGCTACCCCCAAGTCGGTGGCCCAGCTCTTAAAGCTTGGCTATGAGGTGGTAGTG
>JAISEO010000051.1 GCA_031264075.1 Coriobacteriales bacterium
ATACTGCTTGTCTGTGACGACACGGTTTTCGTGAAGCATTTGTCGGCACTCGACGTCTTAACCGACAGATTCGGCAGAGGATTTCCGTATGATGGCGCGAAAGAGCATTACGTCGTTGATGTGGATGACCGAGACTTACTCCGCAAAGTCATCGGAATTCTCGAACCAATTACCCCGGTTCCGAAGCCGAGGAAAACGAAAATTAGATAAAGCAAAGAGAGAGCCAATGTCAAACGGTTCTGAGAATCAGATGTGCGAGATAGATGCAAGTATAATGACTGAAAATGACCATCCCCGACAAGCCGAACAGTCGAAACCAAAAATACGTCACGGTGCCAAATCATAGTGGAGAACGGCGATGAAAAAGATTGACTTTGCACTCAAGACCCCTCGGGAGGGGCTCATCGACATCACTGTGCACGTCCAAGAAGCCGTGCGCGATAGTGGCGTTACAGACGGCATCGCCGTTGTATACTGCCCGCATACGACGGCAGGCATCACGATAAACGAGAATGCCGACCCCAACGTGACGCGGGACTTGCTTCTCGGTTTGGACGCGGCATTCCCTGACCGCACCGAGTTTCGACACGCCGAGGGAAACAGCGCGGCGCATCTTAAGGCATCGGTGGTTGGCTCGTCCGTGACTGGTATCGTGGATGGCGGCAGACTCGTCCTCGGCACATGGCAGGGTATCTACTTCTGCGAATTCGATGGTCCAAGAAGCCGCAGATTCTACGTAAAGGTGATAAGAGACAATGAGCGATAAGTTGAGCAAGCTCCCAGACCCAATATACCGATGCCACTCAACACAAGCACCCTTGGCGGTAAAATTGTGTATGCTGTTTCTGTTCTCGGACAAGCTGACCAGAGGAGACTTACCATGTTTCAGACAGCAAGTGAATTGAAGGTGACTACCGGCCGGTGTCTCGATGCCGGCAAAGGTGAGGGCGGCTCCATGCATTGCAGAAACGGGACTGGTACCCGGTCATTACGCCAGACTGTGCGGATATCTCTGATTGCGTTGACGCTGGCGCTGGCGTTCGTGTCTGTCGGTGCCGGCTGCGCCTCTCCCGCCGTGGAGCCGCCTTCGCAGACAGTGCCTGAGCCTGCGGCCGACGCGCCCGACAACGCTGTCCAGGAAGCGAATATGTTGCAGCGCACCGTGGTGTCCCGTGCTCAACGCCTCAGCGTTACCGAGACCGATAACGGCGAGCCCCTGGTCAGGGCCGAAAGTTACGACCCCACCATCGTGATCCAACCGGCCCTGTCCGACATGGAGCCCTTCACCGGAAAAGACATCTACGTGCGCGAGAAGGTGGCGCAGATGCTGGCCGACGCCAACGCAAAACTCCGGCTCGCGGGCCTCAATCTCATCGTCGGCTATGGCTACCGGGCACCCGCCGTGCAGGAGCAGTACTGGAACACCTCCGTGGAAAACGTCAGGCAGGAACACCCAGATTGGTCGCAGGATCAGATTGAGGACGAGGCCGACCACTTTGCGGCCGACCCGGCAGTCGCCGGCCATATCACCGGTGGATGTGTGGACCTCACCATCGGACACGGCAGCCAGCCCTTGGATATGGGCGCCGATCTCGACGACTTTACCGCCGCGGGCAGCAGCATCAAGACCTTTGGCGAGGGCATCACCGCCGAGCAGATGTCTAACCGGATGCTGCTGTACCAGGTGATGACAGAGGCAGGCTTCATGCCGTTTTTTGCCGAATACTGGCATTTCATGTACGGAGACCGCGAGTGGGCCTGTTTTTCCGGACTGGACGCGTCGCTGTATGGCCGCCTGGATTTTGAGGTGCCCGCATCGTAGACCTCAACCCGAAGTCACAGCTCAGTCAGGCAAGAACCGCCAGGCAGACTCAGTAAAGGAGAACCCGTGTCAGAACGTTCCTACAAAACAGCCGGCGTAGACATCCAGGCAGGCGCGTTGGCCGTTGAGGCCATCAGGGAGGCGGTCGCGTCCACGCATACCCCGGCAGTCCTGGGCGGCATTGGTGGGTTTGGCGGGCTCTATAGCGCCGCCGCACTCAAAGCCATGGAAGACCCCTTGCTCGTGAGCGGCACCGATGGCGTGGGCACCAAACTGGAGCTTGCCAGACGCGCCGGACGCCTCAACACCGTGGGCATTGACCTGGTGGCCATGTGTGCCAACGACATCATCTGCTGCGGCGCCCGTCCGCTCTTTTTCCTGGACTACTTGGCCGTGGGCAAGTTGGAGCCTGCCATGGTGGCCAGCGTTGTCGAGGGTATCGCGGTCGGCTGCCGAGAGGCAGCGTGCGCGCTTGTTGGTGGGGAGATGGCGGAGCACCCGGGCATCATGGCCACAGACGACTTTGATCTCGCCGGTTTTTGTGTGGGGGCAGTAGACAGACCAAAGATACTGGGGCCCCATCTGGTTGAGGAGGGCGATGCCATTATCGGACTTGCGTCTTCGGGCTTCCACTCCAACGGCTACTCGCTCATACGCCATGCGCTTACCAACGATCTCAGCGACGACGCCCTGCTCAGTGCCACGCTGCCCGATGGCAAACCGCTGATGGACGCTTTGTTGGAGCCTACGCGCCTCTACGTGAAGCCACTGCTCAGTGCCTTGGAAGCAGGCCTGCCTGTCCATGCGGCGGCACATATTACCGGGGGAGGCATTAGCTTCAATCTCGACCGGGCGCTGCCTGTTGGACTCGACGCCGAGATCGTACTCGGCAGCTGGGCGCTTCCTCCCGTTATCAGCTACATGGCTGAGCAGCTGGAGCTGGAAGAAGACGAGCTGCTCGAGACCTTTAACATGGGAATTGGCCTGGCCCTTGTGTGTGAAGAGAGCGCCGCGGAGGCTGTGCTTGCACACTTTGAGCAGAGCGCGCAGGGTGAGCATTCCGGGGCCTTTCCTCTAGGCCGCGTCATCAGGTCCGCTACGCCAGAGGCGCCGGGCAGGGTGGTGTACCGAAGGGAGGAACCATGATACGGCTCGGCGTTTTGCTCAGCGGCAGCGGCACCAACCTACAGGCCATACTCGATGCTCTTGAGGCTGGCGTACTTGACGCGAGCGTAGAGCTGGTGGTGTCCAGCAGGCCTGATGCGTACGGGCTTAAGCGGGCGGAGGCGGCGGGTATTCCCACCCTGGCCCTCACCAGAAAAAGCTACGACGACCCTGTTGCGGCTGATGAGCACATTGCCCGGGCGCTTAAGCAGGCTGGCGTCGACTACGTCGTCATGGCCGGGTACATGCGCAGGGTGCGCGCTCCCCTTCTCGCTGCCTTTCCTCAGCGGATAGTCAACATCCATCCGGCGCTGCTCCCCTCTTTTGTGGGCGCACACGCCATCGCGGATGCCTTTGCCTACGGGGTCAAGCTCACCGGCGTTACCGTGCACCTTGCCAACGAGGACTACGACAAGGGGCCCATCATCGCCCAACGCGCCGTAGTGATAGAAGAGGGAGACACGCTCGAAACCCTCGAGCAGAAGATCCACAGCATAGAGCATGTGCTGTATCCAGAGGTGCTCCAGCTGCTTGCCCAGGGCCGCGTGAGCATCGGGAACGACGGACGGGTTGCCATTCGTTAAGCGGCAGCGAGGCGGCGGGGCGGTAACCGGGCCGCAACGCGTTTCGCAGAGCCTCCCATAAGCGCTATCATGACATCATGGAAACCACACCCCCTCAAAACAGGCCCGAAGGAGCATCCTCCAAGAATGCTCCCTCTGAGAACACCCCGCAACAGAGCTCTCCGGCCCCTGCTCCTGACACGCCTCTTCCCAAGCGTAGGATAAGCAACGCCGACAAGGCCAAGTTTGCCGGACTGGTGGTGTTCATCGTCCTTATCGTCATCGTCGGCGTGCTGTTGATTCCCTACTATGAACACCTGACCACCGAAGAGGGGCGCCTGCAGCTGATTGAGAGCATCAAGGGCGCGGGTATCGCCGGCGTGGGAATCTGTTTGGGCCTGCAGTTTGTGCAGATAGTGGTGGCCTTTATCCCCGGTGAGTTGACACAGCTCGCCATCGGAGCCATCTACGGACCGCTGCTCGGCACCCTGATTACGGCGCTCGGAGCCCTTATATCGAGCATCTTCGTATTCTTTGTGGTGCGCAAGCTCGGGGCTCCGTTTGTGCAGGGCATGATCGGCACCAAAAACAGCAAGGTGTTGGACTTCCTGCACAAAGACCGCAATCTTAACGCCATCACCTTCATCCTCTTCCTGATTCCCGGACTGCCCAAAGATGTGTTCACCTACCTGTTTCCGCTCACGACCATACGGCCCCTCAACTTCTTTATCCTCTCGACCCTGGGGAGGATACCGGGCATCGTCGCCAGCGCCTATCTCGGGAACGCCGCCATACAGGGCGACTGGACTCAGGCGATAGTCGTTGGCAGTATTGCCGGAGGGCTCGGCCTGCTCGGCATCATCTTCAACAGGCAGATAATCGCGTTTGTCGATACGGTGGAGAGCCATTTCAAGGGGAACAAGACTGAGCAGAAGGCCGACTGACGCCTGGTACGCCGCGCCGTCATTGGGAGAAGCGCCCTTCGACAGAGCTCAGCTGGTCTTGTTGAACTTGAAGTGCATGACATCGCCGTCCTGCACGACGTAGTCCTTGCCTTCCTGTCGCAGCTTGCCCGCCGCACGCAGACCAGCCTCTCCACCGTAGGCAATATAGTCGGCAAAACTGGCGGTCTCAGCCTTGATAAAGCCCTTCTCAAAATCGGTGTGGATGACACCGGCTGCCTGGGGAGCCTTAGCGCCAACGGGGATGGTCCACGCCTTTACCTCCATCTCGCCGGCAGTAAAAAACGACTGGAGCCCAAGCAGGCGATACGCCTCGCGCGCGAGACGGTTGAGCCCGCTCTCTTCAAGCCCCAATGCCTCCAAAAACTCGGCCGCCGCCTCAGCGTCCTCAGTGGCAAGCTCGGCGATGTCGGCCTCAACCTTGGCGGATATGGGCACTAACGTGCTGCCTGCGAGCGTACTGCCTGCTGCGGCCTGGCCGGGTTGCGGGCCTTCTCCTGCGAGAGCAACCGCCTCTGGGTCAAAGTCTGCGATATTTTCCTCGCCGATATTGGCTACGAAGAGCACCGGCTTTAAGGTGATAAGGTGGAGGTCGTAGAGCAGGACTCGCTCCTCGTCAGAGGCAAACGCGTAATCAGAGGCCCGCCTGCCGTCGTTCAGCCAGGCGAGCATGCGGGAGGCAAGCTCGAACTTGGCAGTGCCCTCCCTGTTGCGGCGCGCTTCCTTTTCCAGGCGAGGGAGCGCCTTCTCCACCGTGGCGATGTCTGCGAGTATGAGCTCAGTGGTGAGTATGTCCACGTCGCGCCGAGGATCCACAGTACCTTCTACGTGCGTGACATCGCCGTCGGCAAAGTAGCGGACGATCTGCACAATGGCGTCGGTCTCGCGGATATGCGCCAGAAACTGGTTGCCCAGGCCCTCACCCGCATTGGCTCCTTTGACGAGTCCGGCAATATCAACAAACTCCACCGTGGCCGGCACGATGCGTCCGGGGTGCACGATGTCCGCCAGGGCCGAGAGGCGCGCATCCGGCACGGGCACGATGCCCACATTGGGCTCAATGGTGGCAAAGGGGTAGTTGGCAGCCAGGCCGCCCTGCTGCGTAAAGGCCGTAAACAGCGTGGACTTGCCCACATTGGGCAGACCGACGATTCCAATAGACAGGGACACAGGCGCTCCGATTCTGGTAGGTGGCCGCAGTGGCTGGTGTGGGCTAGCGCCCACAACCAAATAGTACACCAAAACCAGTGGCAGGGCCTGCTTAAAGGCTTCCCGCGAGCCTGAAAGCCACAGGTCTATCCGACGAGTTCTAAATCGACGCCGTTATTATGCCATACTCTGAAGCCTGCCTGTGCATTGTATGACCAGACTCCGGAGGAGTTGCGATCGAAGTTATAGGTGACAATATAGCTGAAATTACTGAGCGAAGAATCGTAGGTTGTCGGCACGCTGTACTTCCACGCCTTAATACTGCAGTTTTCCGGATCCGCATTGGGAAAGAACAGGGCGTAGGCGTAAGATGCACTGGAAACGCCCGCTGTGAGGGCCTCAAGCTCCAACCAACCACACTCTGTTGTCGGATCGGTAAATGTATTCGTCCCCCAATCAAATGAACCGCCGCCTGGCGTGAAGTAGATGTCTATTAGACCTGAGCCGGCCGGGTTGTAACTATAACCGGAACAACCGTATATTGGAATACCGGCAGAGTTGTTTACCACGAACGAGGGAGGAGAAACACTCGAATTCGTAATTGTCTTTCCAGACGACCAATACTCGTCTATCACCGTCTGTGCCGCCATCGCGATGTTCCTACCCTCCATTTTGTAGCCTTCATAGCGCGCCTTCTCTATATACCCCGTAAGCGCCGGCACCGCTATGGCGGCGAGTATGCCCAGAATGACGATGACGACGATGAGCTCTACGAGCGTGAAGCCACGGCGTGCACCCTCCCCAGAACGCAAAAACACCGCCGTCTCGCGACGCGCGGCATCCTCTTTGTGGTGATATGTGTTGCTGTGATGAAGCGTGCCCTCGGAAGAGGCGGCAGCGCGAACTTTACTCAGGCAGTGAGCCCCCCCCCCCCCCCGATTTTGGGGTCTGTTGCGTTGGTTCAAACATCGTGTGCCTACCTTTTTCCTTTGTCCTTTGTTCCAGGCTTTGACAAGACCTGGCTTACCGCAACTCCTTTGTGCGATATTCTAGCATAGCAGGCGTTGTTCCAACACACAAATCCTATACAAGAAGTGAATCATAGCTGTGCTCTGCGGTATACTTGTCTGCATGACAGAACCGGATTCTGGGCTGGTTATCAGCCCTGTTCAAAAGATTGCCGTCGTGCACGCCAGCGTGGGCAGCGGCCATAAGGTTGCGGCGGAGGCCATTGCGGCAGCGGTGGCGCAGCTGAGTGAGGCCTGTGTCGAACGCTTCCCCTCCTTTAACGCGGCGGTTGAGGTGGAGCTGCTCGACATCCTCGACTTTGGCCGCATCAGGTTTGACGGCGATAAGACCGCCTCCATGTTTACCGGCCCTACGCGGCCCATTTATGACCTGACCTGGCGTTATTGGCTCACCGGACGGCTTATCTGGGGCGGCGGCACCGTGTGGAGTCACGTGATGTTTCCGGCGTTCACCCGCTGGGTGCGCGAGAATAAGCCCGTGGCCGTCATCTGCACCCACATCGTCGCGGCCAATGTGGCGGTGGGTGCCCGCATGATTACCAAGCAGGACTACTCCATCATCTGTGTGCCCACCGACTATGAGGTCGAGGGGATGTGGCCGCACCGCTATACCGACATCTTCTGCGTGGCCACCGAGAGCATGGCCGAGACCCTGCGTGCCCGCAAGGTGGAAGAAGAGCGCATCCGTGTGACGGGGCTGCCGGCACGCAGTGAGTTCCGGGTGGGGTATGACCGGGAGGCCGTGCGCCGCGCCTGGGCGGAGCCGGAGGACAGGCAGATCGCGCTGGTGCTGGCAGGGGCCACGCTGCCGCGTCCGTATGTGCGCTTCAGGGCGCTGCTTGACAAGGCGCTGCCCGAGCTGGCCGCGCTCGACAACGTACACCTGCTCTTCATGGTGGGCCGCGACAGCGATTATGCCAACCAGCTGCACACGCGTTTTGAGGAACTCGGCATGCACAATGCCAGCGTCGTGGGCTATACGGAGGACGTGGCCAAGCTCATGGCAGCAAGCGATTTTGCCATCTGCAAGCCCGGCGGCCTCACGGTAACCGAGTGCATCTGCACCGAGACGCCCATGCTCCTGGCGGGGCAGGCCTACGGACAGGAGAAGGCCAACGTGCGCCTGCTGACGTCGCTCGGCGCGGCCCAACATGCCGAAACCGCACGCGAGCTGGTACAGTCCGTGCGCTACCTCACGCAGCGAGGCGGCAACGCGCTCGCGGCCATGAGCGCTGTGGAAGGGTTTTTACGCCGTCCCGGTGCCGCGCTGGAGATAGGCCTCGCCGGACTGGACGCGGCCCTCTCCCCCAAAGACCCCGATCACGAACTCAGACATCACCAACGTCCCTTCCTGAGCTTCTACTGGGGAAACAAGCCTGCGCATACAAGGTAACGCCGCAGCGTGACAGCGTGAAGCGCTCAGCATTTATCCAACAAATAGTACGGCGATCTACATTCTGACAGTTTGAATCCAGCGAACTCCCTGGTGGTTTTCTATTATCTTTGCCGCTGAGCTTTGTGAGAACGTGCTTATGTAGGCATGGTGTATTGTGAGCACGAGATCTTGGAACTCGTCGTCGTCCTCCAGCTTGCCCACCTTCAGACCCATAGCAATTGCCTCGTCAATTGAGAAGTGCCTGTTGTGCATCGCCGAAGCGCTGTGATCCGATAGCTTTGCAGCAACTTCTCGCGCTCTTTTGCGCGGATCGCGATTGTCAGCGAACATGTTTCTTGCAAGACAATCCCTTACAATTCCCAAGGATGCTTCAATGGCTTTTTGGCAGTCGCCAAGAAACGTTGGATGATACTTTCCAATTATCTGCGTCCACAATTCAACAGACTCCGGTTCTTCTTTAATTGCCTTTACTGCTTGTTCAAACTCTTCAACCACACCGCTTGCTGGTACTCCGCTCAGTTGCGGATCGGTTGGGCCAATCGACGATTGCCGCCCCATAACTATTTCCTTGCACGAACAGGCAATCATGGTACCGGCAGACATGGCCAGTTGCGGCACAATGGCAACAACATCATTGCCAAAGCAGCTTCTCAGATACTTGATTATCGATTCTGCTGCCGCCAAATCGCCTCCGGGTGTGTGCAGAATCAAGTCAAGTCCCTTTTTCCTCTTAAGTCCACGCACAGAACCCATGAATCCGTTCATGTCTGCATCAGAGAGGGCAACCGCCGAAACGTTAAAGTCGTCCCTCAGCCAGCCCGAATAGTACGCGATAACATTCCTGCCGCGCTTCTCCGACAATTTGCTCAGATATTCTCGGCGTATCCCATCAAGCGGTGCCTCTTCTTCATTGCTTCTTTTTTCGATTTCTTTAGAGACTTCCACCCATGATGGCATAGCTAAACCCTTGAGCTGGTTTCAAAGGTGGAGGGCACGTTCTCGTATAGTGAAAACTTCTTGATGACACCCTGTCTCTTATTCAGATGATTCTGTTTGTCGTCGGTTTGAAATAATTCGAGGTATTGCTCAATCAGTTCATCGGATTTAGAAGAAGGGTTGCGCTCGGTCTGTTTGGTCGAAGTATACATGATGCCTCCTTCAAAAGAGTGTTGTGTTCCTGCTCATGTTTGTAGAGTATACACGTTTTTTCTGAACCGTGTGGAGAACTCTATGTTCAATCAGGGTCTGACAAGATGGTAAACGCGATAACCCTCGTTAGCATCGTAGGCTGTGCTGGTTTCATTTTGGATTTTGGCGTAAAACTGTTGCATGGTCGTGCAGCCCGTGACCTCTTTCATCTTGTAGGTGACGATGATCACAGGATCTCCGTTGTTCGCTCCCAAAAGCAGAGAGTACAGGAACCCGTCGGCGTTAAAAATCGTAGTTCCCGCTGAGTTCGAACCAACCAGATTAATATTCCAGTTTCCAGCTCCGCTGGATACGAAAGGTGTGCCTGTCAAATCAGCGATTTGGTTCATGAAAAAAGAAACATCGTTGTAAACATACGATCCCATGTAATTGATAGGATAAAACCTCTTGTCCGCCTTAAGGAACTGATTGCTGGGATGAAGACCCATTGTAAGAAAATCAGCATTGCTGGGAGAATTCGTGACAAGCAACTCATTGATCGCCCCTTCCTCCGTATACATTTCGCTGACGACTGAACGCGCCGCTACGGCAAGGTCACGGGCTCTGGCGATGTGCTGTTGATCCTCCGACTTGGCAATGTAGCCCGTAAGCGCCGGCACTGCTATGGCCGCGAGTATGCCCAGTATTACGATAACGACGATGAGTTCTACGAGAGTGAAACCGCGCTGTGCGCAGCGGGACAAGGGGGACGGGGCTGGTGTCCCACGGTGGGATACGAGTGGAACGGCAGGATGAGAGGGAACGGTGGGACACCAGCCCCGTCCCCCTTGTCCCGCTGCATCCTCGCCAAAATACAAAAACACCGCCGTCTCGCGACGTGCGGCATCCTCTTTGTAGCGGTGCGTGTTTCTTTTTCGCGTACCCTCGGAGTGGTGAGCAGGGCGGCCTTGTACTTGGCTATAAGCCCCCCCCCCCCCCCGATTTTGGGGTCTGTAGCTTTAGCTTGAACATCTCATTCCTCTCTTTCTTGTACCGTGTAGCTTCCTTATGTATCCTGCAACGTGCCTCCGCTGTGGCAGCGCACGCTGAACGTGCAGAATTATACTCTATTTCTGCGTGGCGCGGGAAACTTCATTGTGATGCAATCGATCCATGGTGGATGAGGACAACAGAAAAACAAAGAACTTACAGCTCTACCCTGCTCTCTATGGCCCGGCCGAGGGTTACCTCGTCGGCAAACTCCAGGTCTCCGCCTACCGGGAGGCCACTTGCCAGGCGCGTACACCGGATGCCCAGGGGCTTTATGAGGCGGGCCAGATAGACGGCCGTGGTCTCGCCCTCTACGTTGGGATTGGTGGCCAGCACCACCTCTTCCACGCCATTGTCTGCCAGGCGCTCCAGCAGTTCGCGCACATGCAGGTCGTCGGGACCGATGCCGTCGAGGGGAGAGATGGCTCCGCCCAGCACGTGGTAGACGCCGTTGAATTCGTTGGTGCGCTCTATGGCCACCACGTCGCGCGGCTCGCTCACCACACAGATCTGGGTAGCGAGGCGCTGGCCTCTGTCGGCTGCGCTGCACAGCGGGCAGAGCGCATCCTCCGCATAGTTGAAGCAGCGCTCGCAGAAATGCACACTCAGAGAGACCTCAACGAGGGCTTCGGCCAGGCGCTGGGTGTCTGCCGGCTCGTTGTTGAGCAGCCAGTACATGATGCGCTGGGCGCTCTTGGGGCCAATGCCCGGAAGACGCTCCAGCTCGCTCAGAAGCCTTTGGATGGATGCAGCCTGTGCCATGCGCGTATGCCCTGTAGAATGGCCGTGGGTTTAGAACCCGGGGAGGTTGAAGCCTCCGGTGGCCGCGTCCATACGCATCTGGGCCAATTCGCTCACCCTGCCCAGCGCCTCGTTGACTGCGGAGAGCACCAGATCCTCGAGCATTTCAACATCGTCCGGGTCTAGAGCATCGGGGCTGATGTTCAGCTGTTTGATGCGCCCGTCACCTGAGGCCACGGCCTTGACCGCGCCACCGCCCGCCGATCCCTCAGCCTCAAGGAGCACGACCTCCTCCTGTGCTCTCGTAACCTCCTCCTGCATCCTGCGGGCTTCCTTCATCATCTTCTGCATGTTCATCTGGGCCATGATTATCCTTTCCGGTTGTTTGGGGCGGGCTCTGGTTACTGTTCTTCAACGTGATCTTCAAACTGTAGGGGACTACCCATGCTGGTGCTGAGAATACTGTCCAGCTCTTCTTTGCTCGGCTCGCCTCTCCCGGTGGGCTGGGGCTGGGGTACGGGGAAGGGCACGGGCGGTGGCTCGAATGGTGCCGGCTCTGGCTCCGTCTCTGGTTCTGGGGGAGCCGACGCCGCCGGCTGAGCAGCAACAGAGACCGCAAGGTTCATCGGCCTGCCAAATATCGTATCCACCGCTTTGCTGAGCAGCGTCCTGTTGGCATCGGTGCTCAGAGATTGCTTTGAGGTGCCAGCTCCCGCCGGCAGCTCTATGGTAAGGCGCGTGCCGTCGCTGCTCAGCAGCGGTGCCGCGCCACCGAGGTTGGCGGCAAGGCTGCGCTTTTCCTGCTTGACGGCATCGACGACGCTGTTCCACTGGCGCCACAATTTCTGGCCCTCGTCCTCGCAAGCGGCATCGGAAGGCGCCCCATCCGTCCCGGGCGAGACAGAGCCGGGGTCCTCCGGGGGTTCGTCAAACACCGGCCCCGACTCCTCCGCGCCTGCCGTTCTCTCCGTCGTGGCCGGCGCGCCCACGCTCCCAGCCGGCGCGCCCGGCATTGCGGGGAGAGCTGCGGCTTCCCTCGGCGTTGTGCCAGCACCGCCCGCTGCAAGCCGCGCCTCCAGCTGCGCAAGCCGCGCCGCCAGAGCCTCCAGGCTCAGCTCGCTTTCCGGGCGCACGATACGCGTGAGTGCTATCTCCAGGGCCAGGCGCGCATTGGCCGCGTTCCTCAGCTCCGCCGAAAGCGAGCCTATCTGTGTGAGCATCCAGGCCAGACGATCCGGCGAGCTGAATCGAAGCGCCTGTTCGCGCAGTCTCGGCAGGGAGGAGGCATCTATCTCCAGCGCGCTTGCAAGCTGTTCGTCCGTGCCCTGCGACACGCGCACCGCATAGAGATTGCGCAGGTGGGCGGCGAGGTCGTTTACCAGGATGGCGATGTCCGAGCCGCTCTGCACGTATCCGGCAACCCAGCTGAACGCGGCGGCGGCGTCTCCCTCGGCAAGCCTGTCACAGAGCACGAGAATCTGCTGCGCGTCCACTATGCCGAGCAGACTCTCCGCCGCTGCGTAGCTTATGGTTCCACCGCTGAACACCGCGGCCTGCTCCAGCGAACGGATGGCGTCCCGCATGCCGCCGCGCGAACGCAGGGCAATGAGTTCGAGGGCCGCCGGCTCAGCGTCAAAGCCCTCCCTCTCGCAGATATACCTGAGGCGGCCAACGATATCGCTCGCAGCCAGCGGCTTGAAGTCGAAGCGCTGACAGCGCGCCTGTACCGTGTCCGGCACCTTGTGCACGTCGGTGGTGCAGAGCACAAATACCACGTGGGAGGGCGGCTCCTCCAGCGTCTTGAGCAGCGCGTTAAAGGCTGCCGTAGAGAGCATGTGCACCTCGTCGATGATGTATATCTTGTGGCTGCCGTGCGTCGGCGCAAAGCTCACGCGGCCGATGATTTCTTCCCGTACATTGTCTACTCCCGTGCGCGACGCGGCATCGAGCTCATACACATCGGGATGGATACCCTCAGAAATCTCGCGGCACTGCTCGCAGCTGCCATCGGGCGTGGCGGTGGGTGCCTTGTTGCAGAGCAGGGCCTTGGCGAGGATGCGCGCCGTGGTGGTCTTGCCGGTGCCGCGCGGCCCACAGAACAGATACGCGTGACTGACCTTGTTTTTCTCCACGGCGTTGATGAGGGTTTTTTCCACATGGTCCTGCCCCACGACATCCTTGAAGGTCTGGGGCCGGTATTTGTTATAGAGAGAAAGTGCCACGGGTGCATGCTCCTTAGTGGGTAGAGGCGGCCTGGCAGGCGGCAGGCTTACGATTTCTTCATTTGCTATATACTAACAAATCAAGGCAGCGTATGATTTGACAGGAGCGAGGTAAATCTTCGACATGATAGAAGTAAGCATTTTTACCGTTGTGCTTGCCCATCCGGCAGCCCCCTCAGTAGTTGTCCTTGCGAAGAAGGGGCCGGTGTGCCACGCCACAGAAGCGCCGGGTATTTCGGGCGGGGCCGGTGCCGCGGAAGCGTCCGCGGATGTGTCCGCTGCTGTCGGCGCCGCCGGTGTTGCTGAGAGGCCACTGAGCAGTGCGCCTGCCAGCGGGCCGGATACGGCAGATCCGCAACTGCTTCCCATATGGATTGGGCATAACGAGGCCGAGGCCATCATGCTCCTCCTTGAGAACCGGCCTCACGTGAGGCCCCTGACCTACGATCTGCTGGCCAGTGTCATTGGCACCCTGGGCTCCCGGGTGGAGCATGTCGTTATCGACCGGATACTGGACGCAACCTTCTTTGCCACTGTCTGCCTAGACCGGGATGGCCGCATGATACACATCGATGCGCGCCCCTCAGACTCCATTGCACTGGCCATCCGTACCGGTGCCCGTATCTTCGTGGACGAGGATGTCATGAACGCCGCGGCGCGCCAGTTCAGGATCAAGGTCTCTGACGGAGGCGAGCTGCTCTATGGCTCCACCGAGGAGATGGAGCGCTTTCATGCCTTTATCGAATCCGTCTCTCCGGAGGACTTCATATAGCGCTCGGTGGTGGTGGGGCAGCGTCGTCCTCGGCTTCAGCATACGCAGTCTCGGCGTCCTCGGCTTGAGTATCACCATCCTCGGCGTCATCAGCCGCAAAGCTCGCAATCTCACCGTCCTCCGCTACGAAGCCCTCGGCTGCAAAGCCGCTCTCGGCACGCTCGGCGCCCTCCTCATCGTCCGTATCCTCGCCGGCGTCTGCGTCCTCATCCCTGCCGGTCTTGCGTGAGGTGGCAATGCGGGCCACGGCGGTAACGCGGTCATGCTCGCCTACGTTCATGACGCGCACGCCCTGCGTTGCACGCCCCTGGAGCGAGATGTCGGTGGACTTGACACGGATCATGACGCCTTCAAGGCTGATTATCATGAGCTCCTGACCCGGCATGATTATCCTCATGGCAACGAGCGGGCCCTTCTTGGCGGTCATCTGAATGGTGTACACGCCCTGTCCGCCCCGATGGTGCAGCGGATAATCCTCTACCGGCGTGCGCTTGCCATAGCCCTTCTCGGTAATGACAAAGAGTTCCGAGCCGGTGCGGGCAACCTCCATGCCGATGACTCTGGCGCCCTCGGGCGTGGCCATGCCCTTGACCCCCATGGTATCGCGGCCCATGGGCCGGGCCTCACTCTCGTCCCAGCAGATTGCCTTGCCGTTGGAGGCCGCCATGAGTACACGCTCGCCCTCCTTGACCCGGCGGACGGCAATGAGCAGGTCGTCCTCTCGGAGATTGATGGCGATGAGGCCGTCGCGGCGCGAGTTCCGGTACGCGCTCATGGCCGTCTTCTTCGTCATGCCGCCGCTGGTGGCAAAGAGCAGATATTCGTTTTCCGGAAACTCCTTGGTGGCGATGATGGCAGCTATTTTCTCGTCCTGTTCAAAGGGGAGGAGGTTGACGATGGCCGTGCCGCGCGCGTGGCGGCTGCCCACCGGCAGCTCATGCACCTTGAGACGATAGACCTTGCCGCGCGTGGAGAAAAACAGCATGTAGTCGTGCGTGGAGGCCACGAAGAGATGCTCCACGAAGTCCTCGCTCTTGAGGTTGACGCCCTGGAGCCCCTTGCCGCCACGCTTCTGTTGACGATAGGTGGCAACCGGCAGGCGTTTGACATAGCCCGAGGACGTCACCGTTACCACCATGTCCTCCTCGGCAATGAGGTCCTCCACCTCGAGATCCTTGGCGTCGTTGGTCAGTTCGGTGCGCCGTTTGTTAGAAAGACGCTTCTTTATCTCCAGCAGCTCCTCCTTGAGCACGTCGTGCTGCATCTGGCGGCTGGCAAGCAGTTTCTTGAAATAGTCGATGCGCTCGCAGAGCTCGGCCAGCTCGGCGGCGGTCTTGTCGTATTCCAGGCCGGTGAGACGTCTCAGGCGCATCTCGAGAATGGCATCGGTCTGCGCCTGCGTGAGACCAAACCGCTCCATCAGGCGCGTGCGGGCCTCGTTATCGTCCTTTGAACTCCTGATTATCTGGATGACCTCGTCGATATTGTCAAGCGCAATCAAGAGTCCTTCGAGGATATGGGCACGGTCTTCGGCCTTCTTAAGGTCAAACCGTGTGCGGCGCACCAGCACCTCTTCCTGATGCGCAATATAGTGATGCAGCATCTCCATGAGACTGAGTTGCTTGGGGGTGCTGTCCACGAGCGCGAGCATGTTGACGCCAAAGGTGGTCTGCATGGGGGTAAGCTTGTAGAGCTTGTTCAGCAGCACCTGGGGGTTTGCGCCGCTCTTGAGTTCTATGAGAAAACGGATGCCGTTGCGGTCGCTCTCGTCGCGGCAGACGCTTATCTCGGTGATCTTTTTGTCGCGCATGAGCTCGTTGATTTTCTCTTCGAGCTTGGCGCGGTTGACCATATACGGAAACTCGTAGATGATGATGCGCTCGCGGCCTGAGCTGGTCTTTTCAAGGCGCTCCTTGGTGCGCAGGGTCAGCGAGCCGCGGCCCGTCTCGTAGGCCTCGCGGATGCCGTTTTTGCCCATAATCAGGGCCCCCGTGGGAAAGTCCGGTCCCGGCAGTACCCGCATGACATCGTCCAGCGTAGCATGCTCGTTGTCGAGGAGGAGGCTCACGGCGTCTATGACCTCGCCCAGGTTATGCTGGGGGATATTCGTGGCCATGCCCACGGCGATACCGGAAGAGCCGTTAACAAGCAGATTGGGAAACCGCGAGGGCAACACACTGGGTTCCTGCAGCGACTCGTCATAGTTGGGCTGCCAGTCCACGGTGTCTTTGTCGAGGTCGCGGAGCAGGTCCATGGCGGCCTTGTCGAGACGAGCCTCGGTGTAGCGCATGGCCGCTGCCCGCTCGCCGTCCACCGAGCCAAAGTTGCCATGCCCGTCAACGAGCGGCACACGCAGCGAAAAATCCTGCGCCAGGCGCACCATCGTGTCATAGACCGCCACGTCGCCGTGGGGATGATATTTACCGATAACCTCTCCCACGGTCCAGGCACTCTTTTTGTGAGGCTTGTTGGGCGTAATGCCGCTCTCGTGCATGGCGTAGAGTATGCGCCGGTGCACGGGCTTGAGGCCGTCGCGTACGTCGGGCAGGGCCCGAGCAACGATGACGCTCATGGCGTATTCGATGAAGCTCTGGCGCATCTCCATGGCCATCTCGGCCGGTTTGATGGTTGACCCGCTGAGGTCCAGTTCCTGTGTTTTGGGTGTGTCTGTCACGGCTGCTCCCCTAAATATCCAGGTATCTTACGTCTTTGGCGTGCTTTTGGATGAAGGCCTTGCGTGGCTCCACCTTGTCTCCCATGAGTTCGCTCACGACCTTCTCGGCGGCCAGCGCGTCATCGATGGTCACCTGCAGGAGCGTACGGCTCTTGGGTTCCATCGTGGTCTCCCAGAGCTGCTCCGGATCCATCTCGCCCAGACCCTTGTAGCGCTGGATGGTGTACTTGGTGCCGTCCTCGAGCTTGGCAGTCTCTTTTCTCAGCACCTCGTCGGAATAGATGTACTCGTGCCTGCGGCCCACGCTGAGCTGGTAGAGTGGCGGCTGGGCAATGTAGATATAGCCGCGTTCTATCATCTCGGGCATGAAGCGGTAGAAGAAGGTGAGCAGCAGGATGCGTATGTGCGCGCCGTCCACGTCGGCATCAGTCATGATGATGGTCTTGTGATAGCGCGCCTTGTCCACATCAAAGTCCTCGCCGATGCCGGTGCCTATGGCGGTGATAAGCGTATTGATGGTATCGGAGGAGAGACTGCGATGGATGTTGACCTTCTCGATGTTGAGGATCTTGCCACGCAGGGGGAGTATGGCCTGAAAACTGCGCTCGCGGGCCTGCTTGGCAGAGCCGCCTGCGCTGTCGCCCTCAACGATGTACAGCTCGGTAAGCTCGGGGTCCTTCAACGTGCACTGAGCCAGCTTGCCCGGCAGCGCCGTGTCCTTCTGCTTGCGCTGATTCTTCTTATAGTTGGACACCGCCTCGCGCACGCGCTTTTCTTCGAGCGCCTTCTTGACTATCTCGCGCGCGGGGCCGGGGTGTTCTTCCAGAAACTCCGCCAGCCCCTGCATCACGGCGCTCTGGCTCAGCGCGCGTATCTTGGTGTTGCCGAGCTTGGTCTTGGTCTGCCCTTCAAACTGGGGGTTCCTGAGCTTGACGGAGATAATGCAGGTGAGGCCGCTGCGCACGTCCTCCCCTACCATATTGTCCTCTTTTTCCTTCAGCATGTTCTTGCTGCGCGCATACTCATTGAGCACACGCGTGAGGCCGATGCGAAAGCCCTCCACGTGGGTGCCGCCCTCGGTGGTGTGAATGTTGTTGGCAAAGGCGAGCGTCGTCTCGTAGTGGGTGGTGTTCCACTGCATCGCAAACTCTATCTCGCCCGCGTCCTCCTGCTCAGCGGAGAAGTACACGGGTTTGGAGAGGCCGGGCAGCACATCCTTGCCCTCGTTGACGTACTTGGCAAAGTCCACAACCCCGCCGGCGTACTGATACTCCTCATAAAAGGGGCCGGTGCCGGCGTCGTTTTGCGTGCGGTTGTCGGTAAAGCTTATCTTGACGTTCTTGTTGAGAAAGGCCATCTCGCGCAGGCGGGCGGTGAGGATGACCGCGTCGTAGTTGGTGGTCTCGAAGATATCCTCGTCTGCCCAAAAGGTAATCGTCGTGCCGGTCTTTTTGGTCTTGCCGGTCTGCTCGAGCTTCTTGGTGGTCTTGCCTCGGGCAAACTCCATGGTCCAGATGCTGCCGTCGCGCATGACCTCGGCCTTGAGTCGGGAAGAAAGCGCGTTGACCACACTCACGCCCACGCCGTGCAGGCCGCCGGAGACCTTGTAGCCTTCGCTCCCGAACTTGCCACCGGCGTGCAGGATGGTCAGCACGACCTCCAGGGTCGAAATCTTCTTCTTGGGATGCTTGCCTACGGGAATGCCGCGGCCGTTGTCGTAAACGCTCACCGATCCGTCGGTTCCTATGCTCACGTCTATGCGGGTGGCAAAGCCGGCCATGGCCTCGTCTATGGAGTTGTCCACCACCTCGTACACCAGGTGGTGCAGGCCCCGCGGCCCGGTGGAACCCACATACATGCCCGGTCGCTTGCGCACCGGCTCCAGGCCCTCCAGTACCACGATGTCCTTTTCGTCATAGCCTGCCTGCGTGCCTTTAACCTCGCTCGCGCTCAACGGAGTCTCCTTTCGCTACAACTTGAAATACAGGTGCTATTTTTGGGGTGAAATGATAGCCTCTGCTGCTGCGTTTTTCTGCTGTTTGTCTGTGCTTTTGCATTGATACGTATAGTATAGCGCATTTGCCCTTTGCTACCGGCGGGAATTATGCCAATTTGGCAGCATGTCGCGGCTTCTCAGGCTGGTTCGGGCCCGTGTTTGAGTCCCTACCCGTTCCCTGCTGTTTTTCTGCTCTCCGGCTTTGTAAAGGCAGGCTTGTCCGTCACGCGCGTTTCCTGCGGAGCGCTGTCTTGCGCGAGACGAGAAACTTGATGTCGTGGAGCTCCTTTTCAAGCTCCTGCTCCATCCTGATGCGGTAGAGCTCCTTATCGAGGCTCAACTCGGCGGCGTACACGGCACTGTCCACATACACGAGCAACTCCGTCTCTTTTGACTGGGTGGAGTAGACCACGTTATCGGTGTGCGCGAGCAGGCGCTCAGGCGCTGTCCTCTGCCAGCAGGCAAGCAGGTTCAAAGGGTTTTTGCCGGCCCTGGCAGCCACGTGCTTTCTGGCTCCCGTGCCGGTCGCTTTGCCTGTGCCTGCGCCGGCGGCCGGTGTGCCGGTAGAAACCCTGAGCGCGCCGAGGTACTCCCCTATCTCGTCTCCCAAAAAGACAGAGCTGCGTTTGCGTTGTGGCTTCTGTCTGCTCATGGGCCCTCATCTCCGCCGAGTTCCACGACGGTGGCCCGCTCCAGAAACGCCGCGTCAAAGTATCCGAGGTTGGTGGTGGTAAGCACGGTTTGGCTGGCCTCTTTGATGAGCTCTACGAAGTATCTTCTTCGCGCCCGATCCAGCTCGCTCATCACGTCGTCGAGCAGGAGCAGGGGGTCTCTGCCGCTGACACGTCGGAGCACTTCCATCTCCGCCATCTTGAGTGCCAGCGCAATGCTCCGTTGCTGACCCTGTGAGGCAAAGCGCCGTGTATTCCGGCCGTCGATGCTAAAGCAGACATCGTCCTTGTGCGGACCGATAAGCGAGCGCCTGGCACGGAGCTCTGCATCTCGGTTCTCGAGGAGTACCTCATACAGCGCCGCACCTGCGTCCAGGCCTGTCGCTGCGTCCTGCTCTGTCTCCACGCGCTCTGCCTCAGGCTGCTCAGTTTCCCACGAGGAGAGGTAGCGTCCCGTCAGCTCCTCCCCTCCCGACAGGGTGGCATAAGCCTCCGCGGCGCTACTGAAAAGCTTGTCAAACAGGCCCCTGCGATGCTTTTGCAGGGAGCTGCCCAGCCTGGCCAGATTGACGTTCCAGGAGTCGAGAAGATTCCCGTCCACCTCCTCGTGCCTGAGCAGGCTGTTTTTATGGCGAAGCACCTTGTAATACTCCGTCCTTATCTGCGCAAAGGACCTTGAGAGACGCCCACCTAGGCTGTCCAGCAGGTCGCGCCGCTGCTCCGGAGGCCCCTTTATTATCTGTAGATCGTCGGGAGTAAAGAGTACGGCAGGCAGGAGATCGAGAAGCTCCCGGGCGGGCCGCTCCTTTTTGTTATAGGAGAAGCTTCTGCCGTGGGAACCGAGTACCAGCTGCTTCGTGTTCTCACTTGGAGGGGTCTCTACCGCTACCTTGATGAGCGCCGAAGCCCCTTCCTCACACGTTTGGGAGATAAGCTCCTCAGGTTTGGGTTTTCTGAAGGACTCATGCATGCTGATGAGCTGCAGGGCCTCGATTATATTGGTCTTTCCCACCGCGTTGTCGCCAACGATAATCAGCACGCTCCCAATATCTTCCAGCACGAGGTGTTGATGGTTGCGAAAATTGTTGAGCTCTATGCGGGTTATATGCATTATTGCCTGGATGGACGAGCGAGACGCGTTGCTGGCAGCGCTTCTAACGCTCAAGCCGTACCGGCATGGTGAGATAGAAGTAGTCCTCCGAACCAATGGATTTGAAGATGCCCGGCTTGATAGAGGTCTGCGCTTCAAAGAGCAGGGTTGGGGCGCCCGCCACACTCAGGCCGTCGAGGATGTACTGATGGTTGAACCCTATCTCCATGTCTTCGCCGTCTATCTGAGCGGGAATACTCTCCGAGGCCTCTCCTATGTCGGGGGTCTGGGCGCTTACCTCCAGCTGTTGCGTGTCGCCATGGAGGACGAACTTTATAGGGCTGGCATTCTTAACCACTATGGACACGCGGCGCACCGCCGTGAGGAGCGGCTCTGTCTCCACCACCACCGAGACGTTTTTCTGTGCGGGGATAATCTGTTTATAGTTGGGATAATTTCCCTCTATCTTCCGTGCAATAAAGGTGGTGGAACCAAATTGGAAGAGCACCTGGTTCTCGGTCTCTCCCACGGTGACAAACTCTTCATCGAGAGAAAGACGCCCTACCTCATCGAGGATGCTCCCGGGGATAATGGTGTCCATGTCCTCAACTTTCGGAGCAGAGGGCTTACTTTCTATGCTTCCCTTGGCGATGGCAAGCCGGTATGAGTCGGTTGCGACCAGGCTGAGCTCTGCGTCCTTGAGCTCAAAATACACACCGGTGAGCACGGCGCGGGAGACATCCCTCGACACCGCCTTTCCCACCCTTTTTATCATGCCCGTTAACTGAGCGGTGGAGAGTTCCAGGGAGCGCGTCGGTATGATCTGTGGAAATTTGGGAAAGTCCTGAGGGTTGAGTGTGGCTATCTCATACGCCGTGCTGCCACACCGTATGGACAGTTTTTCTCCGAGTGTTTCCAGAATAACCGCTTCTTTCGGCAGGCTTCCCACGATGTCGCCAAAGAGTTTTCCGGGTACCACGGTGGCTCCCTGCTCCTCAATGAGCGCTTCCTCGATGTGTCTGATAGAGGTGTCGAGGTCGGTGGTCTCAAAGATGACGCCGTCGGAGGCCGCATTGATATGGATGCCGGAGAGCACCGGAATAGTACTGTTTGTTCCCATGGCCTTGGCAACCATCTTGATGCTGTAGGCCAGACGTTCCTTCTCTATGGTTAGCTTCATATGCGTTGCTCCTTTTTCTCTTATTATAATCTACCTTAGTATAAGAGAAGTAGTAGTAATAAGGCGTGTTAAAAACCTTGAAAACCGCTTCCCTTCCTGTTAATGCACCACACAGACCTGGGTACTTCCTGTGGAACACCAGGCTTGTTTTTCCCAGACAGAAAAGCTGAGGAAAAGTTTCTCACCCGTGTCCCGTACTTACTACCATCTCCTGCTGATATTTTCTACAGATTTCCAACAACGCTTTCTCGTTACATTCGCAGCTGGCATCGGGAGAGCCTAGGAGGTGAGGAGCTCGGCGATACGCTCCACCTCAACCTTAACACTTACCTCCTCCACCATCTTGGCCTGGATATTTCTATCGGCGTACATGACGGTGGTATGATCCTTGTTAAAGCTGTCACCTATCTCCGGGTAGGACATATCGGTAAAACGGCGAATCAGGTACATGGCTATCTGACGAGGATGGGAGATATTTTTTGAACGCTTCTCGCTGAGCAGCTCGCTGCGAGAAACCTTGAAATACGACTCCACCGCACGCATAACCATATCCATGTCAATTCGACGGGTATGGATGTGAAAGAAGGAATTACCCAGCACGCTTTCAACATCATCACAGCTCACCGGCATGAGCCGCTGGCTGTCCAAGCGGCACGACACAGACACGATAAGGTTAGAGACGGCCCCCTCCAACTCTCTGATATTAGAGCCGGAGAGCTCCACTATCTTCTGTATGGCCTCATCGGTAAAGACTATCTCCTGCATGTTCAAGAAGTTGCAATAATACCGCTTGTAGTTTTTAAGGATGGCTATTTTCATCTCGTAGTTAGGCGGCTGGATGTCTGCGGTGATGCCCTGGGCAAACCGGCTCGTAAAGCGCTCGTCGAGGTTTATCTCCACAGGAGACCGGTCAGCGCTGAGCACTATCTGTTTCTTGCTCTCGATAAACATATTGAATATTTCAAAGAGGGCGTCGGTTGTTCCCTCCTTACCCTCGAGCTTCTGCACGTCGTCGATGAGCAGGACATCGCAGGTATGGTATTTGAGCTTAAAACTCGTGAGGTCTCTGTCTCCGGCCATGGCATTGGTAAAGTCATTGACAAACTCCATGGTGGGCACATACACCACGCGCTTGTCCAGCAAATAGGTATTGATATAGTTTCTGATGGAGAGCAGGAGATGGGTCTTGCCCAGGCCGCTCCTCCCGTAAATAAACAGCGGGTTAAAGTACAGCCCCGGCGCCTCAGCCACTCTGAAGGAGGCCTTGTACGCAAACTCGTTGCTGTTTCCCATGACATAATTAGAGAAGTTAAAGCGGGAATCAGGCTCAACGATGCCAATACCCGGGGTCGGGGTATCAGGGGCAAACACGGAACTGAGACCGATACCCAGAGTGCTGCTCTCCGTCGCGGCGCTGGACACGGGAGAGGAGAGGGACGGGCCCATCGGCAGGCTTGTGGAGAGAGAGCCCGGCAAGACCACCGGCAGGCTCGCCGTCAACGACGGAGCAGGCTGCACAGGAGAAGAAGTGCCTACATGAGAGAGGGCGGGGTCAATGGTCTCATCCACAACGAGCACGATGGAAACAGGGTTTTCGAGCACCGCCGCAACCGAATCCCCTATATAGGAGAGGTAGCGTTCTTCAATCCACATTTTTGCCTGAAGAAGTCTCACGGCAAAGGTAAGCTGCCTGTCATCCAGCGAGACGGGGACCAGATAGTCCAGATAGACCTTGGCCAGAGGCGACCTGGTTTCCTCTCTGTTTGAAAGCAGTTTAAGGCTTTGCTCCCAAACCGTAGCAACATTTGCAGTATTCAATTACAGTTCCCTCCCGTTCAGTGTAGAGATCCCGATACAAGAAGCTCTTGAACATATGCCATTCCGACATTTGAAAGAATCCGCTTCTTGAGTTGGGTGCTCTCCACCATGCCCAGCTGTTCAAGCTTTTGAAGGAGCCGAGTAGCGGTAGGTGCGCTGACCGCAAGAAACACCGCCAGATCAACAGGGCCGAGCATGCCGTGTTCATTGAGGAGCAGCAGGGCCTGTTCCTCCCGGGCACTCAGTTCCAGGTCTGAGGCCTGCGCTTCCCCAGCTTGTGCAGCCCCCGGTGTGGGAGCACGGGCAGGAGCGACGGCCTCGGCCCCCGGTGCGAGTTCAGAGGAAGAGGGTGTGAGGAAGACCGGTTTGGGGGTTGCCGCAGGCTCGGCCTCTCCCGTATCCGTTCCGGAGACGGTGATGGTAACCACGACGCCCTCCTCTGCGTTGTCCTCAATGCTCAGAGAGCCGTGTGAAGAAGCGAGGTACTCTCTCACAATGGGAAACCCGGATCCGACGCCGCGTATGTAGTCCTTCATCCTGCGCGTTGCCGAAGAGACCCCTGGCTGTAACACCAGATCCTTCTTGCTGATGCCCGGCCCCTGGTCGGCAAAACGCAGCGTGTCGCCCCTGTCGAGGATGGACACCGTACATTCCAGGAAACCTGCGTGAATGAAGTTCTCGGTGATTTCGCGAATGACCGTGTACGGCAGGCTCCCGCCCTGCTGACGAGAGAACTCATAGCTGGTGGCGGCAATGGCCTCGATAAACTCGAGCACGCCCTGGGGCTGAATGTCAACGACGCGGGGAGCCGAAAGCAAATCATCGTATACGGCTATGCGCGCCGTGTCGTGTATCAGTATGCCTTCTGTGCCGTCGATGGTTCCTCCCAAGGGTTTTTTCTTATCGGGTCGTGCGCCTTCTTACCGGGCACCATGCCCTGGAAGGCCTTGATTTCATACTGTTTGCGAGAGCTGTCACAAAACCATGAAACTCACAGGGTTTTCCACAAAAATAAAGCAATTATGTGAAACGCCACCGGGATTCCCCAACAGGAATCTCTGGTTAAAACCCGTGTCTCCTTACCATTATGAAATCTCGAAATGTAGGATACACTACTTCATCAGCAGATTTCAATCCTTGGCACAAAGATTTTCACAATTGTGGAAAAGTTTGTGAAATCTTGAAATCTTGGGGAGGCAAGTCTGTGGAAAAAGACCTGTTTTTTGTGAATAACTCTGCTTTATGTCATTGCGCGCTAGCTTTGTCCTGCGGATTAGCAGGCAAGGCGTAAACCAGACCAGAGTGAAATGCATAAAGCTCAAGCGGATTCTCTTTTCAAGGTGCTATGGTGTTAAACTGCTGGCACATAATCAGTTTTGCCCGCGGCCTTAACCAACCTGCGCTCTACTTTGCACAGAAAAAAAGCTCTTGTCAAGTGCCAACAAACGTTCCTTTTCAGGGTTTTCCACAGGAAGATGCAGGCATTTACTTGTTTTTACACAGTTTCCACATGGGCATCTGTGAAAAGTGAGAATTTTTTGAGGCCGCAATTCTCAGGCCTCACAGCGCGTGGCAGAGTGCGAGCATTTGACAGCAGGCGCCCAAAACAAATAGAATCAGTGGTTCGCGTAAACAACAAGGTACGCAGCGGCAAGAACGCACAGGACGGCAGGAGCGGTACGCCGTTGTTTGAACGAGTATGGAAACGAGGAAGTATCATGAAGCGGACCTACCAACCCAATAAACGCAAACGCGCAAAGTGCCACGGCTTTTTCTCCCGTATGTCTACGAGGGGCGGTCGTGCTGTGCTTTCCGCCCGCCGCGCCAAGGGACGCAAACGCCTGACTGTGTCCTCTCCCCGCTAACGGCAGAGGCAAAAAGCACCGGGGCTGTAGACGGGGCTTTGGCGCGTTGAAAGGCACACTCAAATCAAAACAGAGGATAAGCAGCCTGTTTGCAGACGGCAGCAAGTTCAGTTGTCGCAGTTTTCTGGCCTTTTACCGTGCACACGAAAGTACAGGCTCTCCCGCCCGGGCTCTGCAGAGTAGAGGGGGTACGGCTTTTGTTGCGGGGAAGAAACTGGGGGCGGCGCCACTGCGCAATCGCGCAAAACGACGGCTCCGTGAGGCAGTGCGCAGGGCGAGGACGTCATGGAGCGACGAGTACGACGTGGTTCTCGTCGCCCGAAACGGCGCGCTGGAGAGAGCCTTTGACAGCGTGGTACGCGACATACAGCGCTTTGAGGGCCACCTCGCAGAGGAAGCCAGCCCGGATGCAGGCCAGAAGGAACCCCCGCCCTGCGGCGCAGAGCAGGAACAAACGCCGGTAAACAGCGCCGGTGAGAGATTTCGTGCCTTTGTCGTTGGCATCCCACGCGCTCTTGCTCTATCATGTATCAAAGTATACCGGCATGCCATCTCGCCTCTCCTCCCTCCGTCATGCAGATATGTACCAACCTGTTCGGAATATGCCCTGATCGCCTTTGAGCGCTTTGGCTTCTGGAGAGGGCTGTGGTTGTCGGTCAGACGTGTCGGGCGTTGTCACCCGCTGGCAAAGGGCGGCTATGACCCGGTGCCGATGAGCTTCAGTAAAAAGCTAGCGTAGTAGTGTACTAGTAAATAGGCATGGGTGTGCAGCGGCAGGGCAGCCCTATGGAGAATGGAAGAAACATTGGGCGCATGGGAAGTTTTCAAAGATGCGATTTTTTGGGTCATAGAGTGGTTTCACAGCTGGTGTGGCGACTGGGGCCTCGCCATCGTCTTCATAACCATCGTGTTCAGGCTACTGATTTTTCCCATAACCAGCAGGCAGTTCAAGTCGTCGTATAAGATGCAGAAGCTGCAGCCGCAGCTCAAGGAAATCAAGGAAAAGTACAAGGACGACCCCCAGCGGCAGCAGCAGGAAACAATGAATCTGTACAAAGAGGCCAAGTTCAACCCGCTGGCCGGTTGTTTGCCCATGCTGTTGCAGATGCCTATCTTTATCGCGCTCTACCAGGTGCTGCAGGAGCTTCCCACCCGCATTGGCTCCACAGAATCGGTGAGCTTCTATACGCTTGTTCCCAATCTTACCGTCTCTCCCGGCACGGTGTTTTCCGAGCAGGGCATACTCGCGGTTATGCCCTATGTTATTATGCTGTTGCTCTTCGCGGCCTCACTCGTCATACCCATGTTGCTCCAGCCAAACTCCGACAGAAACACCAGGGTCATGATGATAATCATGTCGGTGATGATGCTGTTTTTTGGGTGGCAGGTTCCGGCGGGCGTTCTGCTGTACTGGGATGTCAGCTCGTACCTGGGCGTAGCGCAGCAACAGATTTCGCGCATGAGGATGAAGCGCAAAGATGAACTGGCCGAGGAAGCGGTTGTGGATGTTACCCCGGTTAAAGTAAGCGTTGACCGTGCCGAACGCAAGGCGCGCCCAAAAAAGAAGCGTTAACCTGCTTGCGCGTGCACCAACCTGCCCGCAAGCTGACCCCTCTATCGGAAAGCGCCTCCACCAGGTGCTTGGAAGAAAGGAACAACGATGAGTGTAGAAGAAACCACAGAAGAACAGGCAGAAGCTCCTGCTGAGAGCGTAGACGAGCAGGAAGAAGTGAGCCCAGCCCCCGAACAGGCCGACGAGGAAGAAGCACAAGAAACAGAAGGAAAAGAGCAGGCGCAGTCGGATATTGAAAATGCCGAAGCCGCCGAAGACACCGAAGCCGCCGAAGACGACTCCTCCAGTCGTGTCAAGCCCACGCTGACCGATGAGGAGCTTGACAAGGTCGCTGATACCGCAATCGAGACCCTGAGAAGCATATTGGGCTACTTTGATGCGGGGGACGCGACCATTGATGAGTACGAAGGCGAGGAAGGCGAGTTGATCCTGGACGTGGTCGGAGCGGATTTGGCCGTTCTGATTGGCCGCTACGGAAAAACGCTTGACGCCCTGCAATTCCTGATAGCCTCCATGGTTAACAAGCAGATAGGGTTTCGCTATCCCATCGTCATAGATATCGAAGGGTACCGCAATCGCCGGCGTCAGAAGCTCGAATCCATGGCGCGGTCCTCGGCCCAACGTTGTATCAAAAGCAGGAGCGACGTGCGCATGCGTCCCATGACACCGTATGAGCGCCGCATTATCCATATCATCCTCCGCAATGAGCACCGCGTGTTTACAGAGTCTGAGGGAGAAGAGCCTAACCGCAGTGTGGTAATCAGGCTCGACGAGGGTTAGGGATGCCGCTGCCTGACGAAAACTCTCGGAGTGAGGACTTTTGTCAGAAGCAGCAGTCCTTACTGCTGTTGCATCTCAAGGCTGTACTCACCTATAACCGTACCAAGAACCTTACCAGCATCAAAGACCTTGAAGCTGGTAAGGTTCTTCATATTCAGGATTCTTTGGCAGTATTACCCGAGCTGGCACAGGCACCAGGGGGAACAATGGCCGACCTGGGCAGTGGAGCCGGATACCCGGGACTCCCGCTGGCACTTCTGTCGGGACGTCAGGCGGTATTGATAGAAGCCAACAAGAAAAAAGCACGTTTTCTCAAAGACTTCGTGGATGCCCAGGGCCTTGCTCAACACATAGGAGTAGCGGCCATGCGTTCCGAAGATCTGGCCCGCGAGCAGCGCGATGCTTTTGCGGTAGTAGTCGCGCGCGCTGTGGCTGCGCTGCCGACACTACTGGAACTCGCCGCCCCCCTTCTTGCACAGGGAGGACGTTTCCTGGCCTTAAAGGGAAGACCGGAGGCGAGCGAGATAACCCGCGGCATAGAAGCGGCAGAAAAGCTGGGAATGACCCCTTTGGATATCAGGCACTATAGCCTGTCTGACAATATTACGCAGCGCTGTGTGCTTGTCTACACAAAAACATGCGAGCCTCAGATTGAGCTGCCCCGAAGACCGGGTGTAGCAGCAAAGCATCCCCTGACCTAAGAAGAGCAAGATTTCACGTGAAAACTTTTCGTCGAAAGGCAAGTATCCCTGGAGGGCGACTTTTCACGTGAAAAGTTTTTGATTGTGCTCTCCTGAGACAGGGATGTCGTGTATACTGGACAATCAGGTTTCCTGCTACACAGATCCTGCACGAGCCGTTCATGAGAACAGACGCAAAAGACGAGGTGATTCAAACGCAATGGAAATGAACAAAGCGATCATCATTGCAATAATCAATCAAAAGGGCGGAGTGGGTAAGTCCACCACGGCGGTAAACCTGTCCGCCGCGCTGGGTGAGCACGAAAAGAAGGTTCTTTTGGTGGACCTTGATCCGCAAGGCAATGCTACCAGCGGCTTTGGTGTGGAGAAGGGCAACGATCTCAAGTGCATCTATGACGGTTTAATCAATGAAGAACCGATTGACCGTCTCATCATTCACGATGTGGCGGAGTACGTCGATATTGTACCAGCCACTATCAATCTGGCCGGAGCAGAGGTTGAGCTGATGAACGAGTATGCCCGAGAGCACCGATTGGCCGACCTGCTGGCTCCCGCCCACGGTGCCTACGACTACATGTTGATCGACTGCCCTCCTTCTCTGGGGCAGCTGACGATTAACGGGCTTACCGCTGCGCAGTATCTTATAATCCCCATCCAGTGCGAGTTTTATGCCTTGGAAGGTTTGACAAAACTCATCGAGACGGAGAAAATTGTCAAAACCCGCATGAACAGGGATCTGGAGATTCTGGGTGTGCTCATGACCATGTACGACTCACGTACATCGCTGGCTAACCAGGTGGTAGAGGAGGTTACGGCATACTTTGGCGACAAGGTATTCAAAACCAAGATACCTCGTGCGGTGCGCATGGCCGAAGCGCCAAGTTTTGGCCAGTCGGTATTGACCTATGATAATCGAGGCAAGGGCGCAAAAGCCTATAGAAGTTTAGCAGAGGAAGTGATACATCGTGGCTAAAGGTGGACTCGGTAAAGGACTGGGCGTATTGCTGAGCGACGCTACTGCGGAGACCGGCAGCAATGTCGATTACCTTGAAATACCGCTCAACAAGATTAATCCCAACCCCAATCAACCCCGTGTGGACTTTTCGGAGGAACGAATTCATGAGCTGGAATGCTCAATCAAAAAGGATGGCCTGCTGCAACCGATCCTTGTTCGCCCCCAGGGGGATGCTTTTGAGATAATAGCCGGCGAACGACGATGGCAAGCCTGCAAGCGTCTGGAGAAGGAGACCATCCCGGCAAAGATCCTCATCCTTAACGACGTGGAGTCCCAACAGGTAGCGCTGGTTGAGAATCTGCAACGTGACAACCTCAACCCCATAGAGGAGGCACGAGGATTCAAGCGCCTGGTTGATCTGAGCGGCTGCAAGCAGAAAGATCTGGCGCAGGCTGTCTCCAAGTCCTCGGTGGCTGTTTCCAACGCCATGCGGCTCTTGGATTTGCCGGAAGAAGTCCAGGACATGATGATGGAAGGCCAGCTCTCTGCTGGTCACGGCAGAGCGATTCTCGCACTGCCCGATGAAGAAGCAAGGATAAAGCTGGCAAAAAAGGTTGTTGACGAAAACCTCACGGTTCGCGATACCGAGAACCTTGCGCGATTGTACAGCAGCCAGGGGCTGGAACGTACAAAACGCGCTCCTTCGCCCCGTTCCTTTGGCATCGCTGCACGCAAGCTCAGAAAGCTATTGAAAGCGGGTGTGCGCGTTAAGACCGTGAGAGGCAAAAACAAGATCGAGATAGAGTTTGCCGATGAAAACGACCTTGAGCGAATATTGGCTACCATTGAAGACAGGGCGATAGTATAGACTGATCAGCGAGGCTACGGCACGGACATAAACAGAGTACTAGTATGCTAGCATATTGAGGCGCGGATGCTGGTGTGCACGGTGGATACTCCCTACCCCTGTCTTGGCCCTATCAGACTCACGTATCGCAATACAAAAAGGAGATGTCATGAAGAAAAGCACAGTACAGGTTCTCTCGTTTGTAAGCGGACTGACCCTCGCGGTTGTTGTGGTTGGTATAACCATAAGCAAGAGTGCGTCCTTGCGTAGCGAGATAGAGGATCAGATACGCTCCGTCTTGAAGACTACGCGCACCCTGGTCGATACCTACAAGAACCTCGCCTCAAAATCAAAGACCGCGGTTAAGCTCATCAAAAACGAGCCCGGAGAGACAACGGCAACCGACGAAGCCGCCGCCGCACAACAGAATGCCCACACCAACAGCCAGTGGGACGCTGCCGAGGCTCATGCGGGGTCTGCGGAGAGCTAGAAGACCCTGGCAAAGAATATCCTCGCCCGAAAAGGACAGCTATGTGCAAAACGGTCTACCAGACAGGCAAATCCGGCGTTTAATAACACATTTTGGGACACCTGTCAAGTACCAACCAGCCGAATGAATAGGTCTATACAATCCCTGCTGTAGCGCATACAATGCTTTGCGCGGCTAGAAAATCAGTGTTATAAGTTTCCTCTCCTCTGAGATAACCAGGGCAAAAGGTAAACGATTTTTGCGAGGCTAAGCGGGGTGCCTTAGACCAGGCGAAGGGCCGGGTAGGACCCGATAAAGAGTTAAAAAACAGGGGTATTGGTAAGGAAAGAAAGGGGCGGAGTACAAGGGGTTGTACGTGAAGTATTAAAGGGGTAAAAGAACTGTGTGTCCCGGGGGGTAAGAGAAAGGGGTAGTTTTTTGCAATCGAAGGGGTAGTGTAATAAGGGGTGGATACAGGGTGGTGCCAGAGGCACCACCCTGTATCGTATGCGGCCAGGACTACACGCCAGCGGGCGTAGAACAGCAGGCAGAGACCTGCCGAACCTGTCCCTCAAGGCCCTTCTGCCAGCAGCCAGCTGCTGTCGTGTTTTGTCAGGCTTCCTCCGCCTCAGAGGTACTGCACGCCAGTTGCCCGCAGGCCGCGTTGATAGACGCCCCCCTGGAAACCCGCCTGCTCACACTCACCCCTGCCGCGTTCAGGCCCTGTTCAAAACGCCTGAAGGCGCCAGCCCCTGCCTTCTTCAGGAGCGGCAGCTCTGCCATAGACAGCGGGCTTAAGCCCGTGCTCGGAGTGGAAAGCGGCCTTTGCTTCTCTTCCGGGTTCGGAGCCTGCAGCAGGCCCTCTCCCTCAACGCTGCCTGCGGCTTCTCGCCCAAGAGGACGCGCGAGTCCGTCAGCATTGAGGGTGAGAAGATTCACGTGAAAACCCGGAGCGGGAGCCCTGCAGAACGCCAGCAGAGAGGCAAGCGCCTGCTCGCTGTCGTTCACCCCCTCTATCAACGCATACTCCAGAGAGGGGCGCCTCGACGAGCTTTCCATATAAAAGAGCAGGGCCTCACGCAGCCTGTTGAGCGGCTGCGATTTGAGCCCGGGCATCAACAGGTCGCGGACGTGTTGTTCGGCGCTGTGCAGAGACACTGCCAGGGTAAACTGCTCCGGCTCGCTGGCAAAACGGCGAAGGGGACGCACCAGACCAGCGGTTGACACCGTGATGTGTCGGCCTCCGATGCCAAACAGCTCAGGGCTGTTCATCATGCGCAGGGCACTGAGCGTCGCGTCATAGTTGGCAAAGGGCTCGCCCTGTCCCATCGCCACCACGTTGCTCGCGCGCACATCGGCCGCATCGGCGGCCACCACGGCCAGCTGGCTCAGCATCTCGCCCGGAAGCAACGAACGCCCAAGGCCCATTCTCCCGGTTGCACAGAACACACAACCCAGTGCGCAGCCGGCCTGAGTGGAGAAGCAGACGGTCAGACGCCTGCCGGAGGAAATGGCAACGGTCTCGGTCTTAACCCCGTCGCTCAGCTCCAGGAGATAGCGAAGCGTGCCGTCGCGAGCGACGAGCTTCTGCAGGATGCGCGGCTGGGAGAACACAAAGCGCTCAGCCAGGGCCGCGCGCAGGGCACGAGGCAGGGTGTCCATGCTGGCAAAGTCCTCTGCGCCGCGAAGATAGAGCCATTCGGCCAGCTGCCGCGCGCGGTAGTGCTTCTCACCCAGATCCAGGAGCATCTGCTGCAGACCGGCGACGTCAAACTGCATGATGTTGCTTCGCGTACTCATGCTATGATTATAGAGTACTTCTCACAGGCATCTGCGCGTCAGAAATCTGCCTGTGGTCGACACGACAGACACAGGACAACGGCTCCAAGGCAGCAGCGCAGCAGAACAGGCAGCACGAGAAAGCGAGGGCACGACATGACAGACAGTGTGGTACAGAAAACCTCGACAGACGGGCGCAACAAAGAGTTTACCGTGCGGCCCGGCGGCCCCTACCGGGTGGCCTTGCTCTGCGGTGGCACTTCAAGTGAGCGCGAGGTCTCGCTTGCCAGTGCGGCCAATGTGGAAAGCGTGCTTGCCTCTGCCGGGCACACGATAATCAGGATAGACACGGCAGAGCCGGACTTCATCCCCACGCTGCAGGACGAGCGGCCGGATCTTGCCTTTATCGCCCTGCATGGCAAGGGTGGCGAGGACGGCGCGCTCCAGGGTCTGCTCGAGTTGCTCGGTATACCCTATACCGGCAGCGGCGTATTGGGCAGCGCCCTGGCCATGGACAAGCACCGCGCCAAGCTCGTCTACCAGGCAGTCGGAGCCCGGACCGCTCCCTGGCTCTACCTCAGGCCGCAGGAAGACCCGTCCGCCACAAGCCCCGAGCGCATCATCGACGAGCTGGGTCTGCCCGTGGTGGTCAAGCCCATAGACGCGGGATCCTCGGTAGGCATTGCCATCGTGAGGGATAAGGATGTGCTGCCTGAGGCCCTGGAGGCCGCCTTTGCCACCGGTTCAGATGTGCTGGTGGAACAGTATCTCAGCGGTGTGGAGATAACCGTGCCGGTGCTGGGCAGCACCCAGACCCGGGCGCTTCCCGCCATTGAGATAGTTCCCAAAAACGAGTTCTACGACTACGAGAGCAAGTATGCCGACCAGGGCAGCGTGCACATCATCCCGGCACGCATCAGCACCGAGGCCCTTGCCGAGGCCAGCCGCGTGGCGCTGTTGGTGCATGAGGCACTCGGCTGCTATGGTGTGAGCCGCACGGACATGATGATAGGCGACGGGGGCGAGGTGTGGGTCATAGAGACCAATACCATCCCCGGCATGACCGGCACCTCACTCCTGCCCGACGCGGCAAAGCACATCGGCATCAGCAACGAAACGCTCTACAACCTGTTCATCGGCTGGGCCCTGGAGAGGGCAGCGAGCTAAAACAAGCGGAGGAGCTCAGGATGTATGACATAGCCATCATCGGCGGAGGACCGGCGGGGCTCTCTGCGGCCATCACCGCACGGGCGCGCAACAAGGAGGTGCTGATAATCTCCAACCCAGCGGAGGAGAACCCTCTGGCTGCCTCCAAACTGGTGGACAACTATCCCGGTATGCCGGGCGCCACAGGCCTCCACCTCCTTACCACCATGCACGCCCAGGCGCACAGGGCAGGCACGAAGTTTCTGCAGGCGCGGGCCATTTCCGTTGTGCCGATGTCGGGCGGCGAGCCGCTCCAGACGAGCTTTTCCGTTACCACAAGCAGCGACTATGTGGAGGCACGCTCCCTCATCATTGCCTGCGGGGCCGCCAGCGGTGGCAAGCCCCTCAAGGGAGAACGGGAGTACCTGGGCAGGGGAGTGAGCTACTGCGCCACCTGCGACGGCATGTTGTATCGCTCGTCCACCGTGTTGATAGCAGGGCTCAGCCATGAGGCAGCCGATGAGGCGGACTTCATGGCGGAGCTCGGAGCCACGGTGCACTATGTCGCGGAGGACCTTCCCCCGAGCCTTGACGCTCGTGTGCAGCGGCACAGGGGCAGGCTTCTGGCCATAGAGGGAGACAGTCTGGGCGTAACGCACGCACGCATCGCGGAGCGCCCTGCCGAGAGTCCGCGCGGCCCCGAGCTCGAAAACAAAACGACGGCGAGCCTGCGTGACGAGCCCAAGGAGCTGGAGCTTGCCGTACACGGCGTGTTCATCCTCCGGCCCGGCATCGCCCTCACCACCCTGCTTCCCTCCCTTGCCACAGACGGGGGGTATCTCAAGGTAGACGCTCAGATGCGCACCAACCTTGAGGGGGTCTTTGCCGCCGGCGACTGCACGGGCAGGCCCCTGCAGGTTGCCAAAGCGGTGGGCGAGGGACAGGTGGCCGTGCTTTCTGCGGTAGAATATCTCAGAGCGTAACCGGGCCGGCAAAGCACCAGCTCTCCAGAAAAGCCCGCAGGGACGCCGAGCCAACCAGGACCTACCACGATAGGACGCAGCATGAACAACAAAGAATCCTTCTACCTCACCACCCCTATCTATTATGTCAATGCCGCGCCGCACCTGGGCACCGCGTATTCCACCGTGGCCGCAGACGCGCTCGCCCGCTTCATGCGCATCACCGGCAAGGACACCTGGTTTCTCACTGGGCTCGATGAGCATGGGCAGAAGATCGCGCAGACCGCTGAGGCCGAAGGCAAGACGCCGCAGGCGTGGGTGGACGAGGTGGCCCCTCAGTTCAAGGCTGCCTGGGAGGCGCTGGACATACACTATGATGACTTCATCCGCACCACCGAACCGCGACACATACGGGGCGTGCAGAAGTTCTTTGAAACGCTGCATGACAAGGGCTTCATCTACAAAGATGTGTACGAGGGCTACTACTGTGTGTCGGAGGAGACCTTTTTCTCCGACGAGCAACTCGCTGAGTTTGCCGAGGCGCGTGCAGCGGAGGGCCTGCCCAGCACACAGGACGACGGCAGCCCGCTCTGTCCGGATTGTCACCGTCCGCTGAGTTTTGTGCAGGAGGAGAACCTCTTCTTCAAGCTCAGCGCCTTTGAGCAGCCCCTGCTTGACTATTACGAGGCCAACCCGGACTTTATCCAGCCGGCGATACGCAGAAACGAGGTCATCTCCTTTGTGAAGAGCGGCCTCAGGGATCTCAGCGTGTCCCGCGCAAGCTTTGACTGGGGCGTGCCGATACCCTTTGCGCCCGGCCACGTGAGTTATGTGTGGGTGGACGCGCTCATCAACTATATCACGGCCGTGGGCTATGGAAGCAACGACCCCGCCGACCAGGAGATGTTTGCCCGGCGCTGGCCAGCGCAGCTGCACCTCATCGGCAAGGACATCATCCGGTTTCACTGCGTCATCTGGCCCGCCATGCTCATGGCTGCCGACCTCGCGCTGCCCCATAAGGTCTTTGCCCACGGCTTTCTGCTCACCAAGGGCGAGAAGATGTCCAAGTCCAAGGGCAATGCCATGGATCCGCTCGCCCTTGCCCGCACCTTCAGCGTGGACGGCTACCGGTATTATTTCCTGAGCGACGTGCAGTTTGGTTCCGACGGCTCCGTCTCGCTCGAGCGCATGCTCCAGGTCTACAACGCCGATCTGGCCAACAGCTGGGGCAACCTCTGCTCGCGCGCGCTCAACATGATGGCCAAATATCTGGATGCCACAACGCCGAATCTCTGGGAGAAGACCGTTAAGCGGCTTACCCAGGAGAGGGGAAACCCGCTTGCCGCCCTGGTTGAAGGTGGCCTGCAGAGCCGGTATGCGGCTGCCTTTGCACGGGAAGACTATTCCGCTGCTCTGGCCGTGGTGATGGAGCTCGTGGATGCGGCCAATCTCTATATAGAGCAGAGCGCGCCCTGGAAGCTGGCAAAGGCCGCGGCCGCAGAGGCAGAAGAAGCGCGTGGTCGGGGCGAGGATCCGGTTGAGGCAGAGGAGAAGGCAAAGGCCCCCACACAGGCCGACCATCTGGCCTTTGTGCTCTACAACGTGTTGGAGAGCATGCGCATCGCAGCACTCCTGTTTGCGCCGGTCATGCCGGAGACCTCTGCCGAGGTCTGGCGCCGCCTGGGGTTGGACGCGCTCTTTTCTGTGGATGACCAGGCCGCCGCCTGCGTCTGGGGAGGCCTCCCCGCGGGCCTTGCCACCACCGTAGGCACCCCCCTCTTCATGCGTCTCAGCGAGGACGATATCTAGTAGCTACGAGGGAAGCGACGGCTCATCATCACTTTCCTGCCAGGCTCTAAGGACGCGTGCCATCGCCAGGTAGGATTCGGGCTCCAGGGTCTCTCCGCGGGCTCCCGGGTCAATCTCAGCCGCGGCAAGCAGCGCATCCACGCGCTCCACAGCAAGGCCGTGCACAGCACAGTAGGCCTGCATCGAGTTGTGGATGGTCTTGCGACGCTGGAAGAAGGCGGCATCGGCAAGCTGGCTGGCCGCAGCCAGGAGGCGAGACGCAGGCGAGCCGGCTGGCGAGACAGGAGAACCGTCCTCTGTTGGCTCCCCGGCACACCCAAGCCGTTCCAGACGAATGACCGCGGAATCCACGCGGGGCGGCGGATAGAAGCTCTGTGCCTGCACCTTGAATCGTCCGGCAAGGCTGGCAAGGAGGCGCAGCTTGATGGTGTAGGCTCCGTAGTCCTTGTTGCCGGGCACCGCGGCGATACGCTCAGCCACCTCGTGCTGCACCATGACGGTGGCACTCCGGAGGCTCGGCAGGCGCTGAAAGTAGGCAAGGATGATGGTTGCCGCTGCGCCGTAGGGGAGGTTTGCCACCAGCGCAAGCGGCGCGAGGTCTTGCAGGCGGGCAAGTATCTGTGCCTCCAGGGCGTCCCCGCGAATCAACTGCACCGCGGGGTAGCGTGCGGCGATCCCCTCACATAAACCCGCGTCCAGTTCAACAGCGATAAGCTCGGCCCCCTGGGCAAGCAGGGCCTCCGTGAGCGTGCCGATGCCAGGCCCCACCTCCACAACGCGGTCTGCCGTGCCAACCGCGGCCAGCCGGAGGATCTTGCCCACGACACCGTCGTCAACGAGAAAATGCTGGCCCAGATGCTTTCTGGCAGCAAGCCCCAGCTCTTCCAGACGCTGCTGCGTGGCCCGGGCGCTGGCCAGCGAGGAATTGCGTGTCATGTTTCAGGGGAGCTGGCAGTCGCATCTGCCGGGGCGTCTCCCGTCACAGCAGCCACGGCTTCTTCGATAACCGCGTCAAGCTCGGCCTGTTTTGCCTGGGAGGGTCTGGCCGCCTTGCCGGACTTGGCTGCGCGGGCCGTTTGCTTGAGAGCCTCAAACTCCGAATCCACCTGGTTGACTATCGGGGCGTGTCCGTCCTCAAACCCAAAGCCCTCCGAGGCCGCGCTGGTGTTAGGGGACGCCACCTGCGCGTCTTCACGCAGCTCGGCTATCTCCGCTTCAACCTGCTGGAGCTCCGCCTGCAACTCCTGTTTGACCAGAGACTTGGTAACGAAGCGCGCAAAGGCCCCGCCCGCCGCCACGGCCCGCTGGGCGAACTCACGCTGCGTGGCTGCCGCCCTACGGAGATGGGCAAGCTCGCCAAAGGCCAGCACCCCCGCCTCTTCCTCGGTAGGCAGGGGAGCCACGTCCTCTGCATGTTTGAAGCCGACGAAGTTCTGTACCTTCTCCACGGTAAACCCGGCCACGGCGAGTGCGCTGCGCGAGATGGTCACGAGCGGGTCGTAGCCATGGGTGTCTCCGCCTCCCCCCAGAATGAAGATCTGCGCCGGACGCTTGGACGCGGGCTCCCGGCCGAGAACATACTTGCGCGCCCAAAACGGCTGCATGCGATCAAACAGCGCCTTGAGTTGGGCAGGCGGCCCGGCAAAGAAGAGGGGAGAGACTATGGCCAGGGCATCGGCGTAGGCCAGGGCCTCCAAGAGTTCAGGATAATCATCGGCAGTGTAGTGCTCAGACCCCTTCTCGGCGAGGACACAGGCACCCGTCTTCTCACACCATCCGCAGCCGATACACGGGGCAATATGCTTCTGAGACAGGAGAAACCTGCGCGGACGTCCTCCCGCATCCCGTATGCCCTGCTCGAGGAGCGCAAGAAGAGCCTCGCTGGTGTGAGCACGCGGCGAGCCACAGACAAGGAGTATTTCCACCTGCTTTTTGGACATGATAGGCAATTATACTACCTCCTACCCGATATCCTCCAACTTGAAGGGTGTTTGCTGATACACAGCGTAGTTGAGCCAGTTGGCAAAGAACTGATGCGCGTAGCTGCGCCAACGAACCACCGGCTTCTGCGACGGGTCGTTGTTGGGATAGTAGTGCACAGGCACCGCCGTCTCCAACCCGGCCGCGATATCACGCCGGTATTCCCTGTCCAGCGTGTCGATGTCGTACTCCAGATGCCCGGTTACAAAGACCTGCCGTCTATCCGGCGACACCGTCAGTACGGCACCGGTCTCAGGCGAGCCGGCCAGAACGGTGAGTCCGGCGGCCTCGACATCCTCGTGGCGTGCGGTCGCATAGCGGCTCTGCGGCATCGAGAAGGGGTCGTCCAGTCCGACCAACAGCTGGTCAGAGGGTACGTAATGCTCCGCGGGATAGATGCCAAAGAGCTTCTCATCCAGCAGATGTTTCTCTACGCCATGAAAGTACCACAGGCCCGCGTTGGCCCCCCAACAGATGAAAAGACTCTGATATACCGATCTCTGCGACCACTCAAAAAGCGCCGTCAGCTCATCCCAGTAATCAACGTCCTCAAAGGGCAGCGCCTCCACGGGAGCACCGGTGACGATGAGTCCGTCAAAACGACGGCCACTGGCCCGCACCTCGGGCGAGTCCACATAGAAGGTCTCCATATGATTGGCCGTGGTGTTCTTGGAACTGTGCGCAGCCATGGAGATGAGGGAGACATGCACCTGCAAAGGCGTGTTGGAGAGCAGGCGCAGAAGCTGCGTCTCAGTGTCCACTTTGGTAGGCATGAGGTTGACGATGGCAATCTCCAGAGGGCGGATGTCTTGATGCAGCGCGCGCTCTTCGGTCATCAGGAACACGCTCTCTTGACGCAGTATATCGATGGCCGGCAAGCCGTTGGGCACATTAACAGGCATAACTCCTCCCTCTCTTATCAGGGGCGCGGTGGGGCCGAAACGTCCAGCTGCCTCGTTTTGGCGGTGCGACTTGGAGCGACTCGGCAAAAATGGTATTGTACCAGTATGGTAGTACTAGAGGAGAGCAGGTTTGAGAACGTGAGAACAGTCTCATCAGCGGCAAGCAAGGTGGCCTCGGGAGAAGCGCCCGAACAGGTCTTTTTCGACGCACGGTTGCGCGACACCAAACACCGGGTGGTTGAGGCCCCCGTCTTTTCCGCTGGCGTGCAGATGGCCGACACCCACGCACATCTGGACATGCTGCATTATCCGGCGCTGGCCCTGGCACGGGCTGCCGCACATCAGGTCAGCTTTGTGGTCTCGGTTGTGGACCCCACCGAGGACCCGTCCTTTACGCTGGATAACCTGGATGCCTGGCAGCAAGAGGCAGGGGAGCTGCTGAAACGCTGGAGCGATGAAGAAGATTCGGAGGAGCGAGAACCAGACGCTCCCCCCGAAGTCTCCGTCATCATGGGCTGCCACCCGCACAACGCCTCTGCCTATACCGAGGCGGTTGAAGCACAGTTGGTGCATGCGCTTACCACAGACCCGCGAGTCGTGGGCATAGGCGAGATAGGCCTCGACTACCATTACGACAACAGTCCCCGTGAGGTGCAGCAGCGGGTGTTCCGCCGTCAGATCCACCTGGCGCATGAACACGAAAGCACCATAGCCCTGCATCTGCGAGAGGCCCACGCAGACGGCCTGCGCATTCTCAAAGAGGAAGGGCTGCCGGCACAGGGCGTGCTGCTGCACTGCTTCAACCTTGACTACGCCACCCTCGAACCCTTTCTTGAGTTGGGGGCACTCGTGGCCTTTGGCGGCCCGCTCACCTTCAAGAAGTCCGACGAGGTGCGTGCTGCTGCCGCCCGTACGCCGCTGGACAGGCTGGTCACCGAGACCGACTCTCCCTTCATGGCCCCGGTGCCGGTGCGAGGCAGCGTATGTGAGCCGGCCAGCGTCGTCTTTACCGCAGAAGTCCTCGCTGGCCTGCGAACAGAACCCGCTGCCCTGAAGCAGATCTACACCAACGCGCGCAGGTTTTTCATCCCATAGCGCCTGAAAGCGCATTCTTGTCATCCACAGATGAGTTGCCCCCGCTCATAAGCCCTGCTCATGCGAGGGATTGGTTGAGAGGTGACAAATCGGTAGGGGACGGTCTCATCGCATTTGCTAAGCACTCAGAACCTGTGCTATAGTAACGTCGGTTACAGTAACGACGGCTACAGGATGGTGAATCATGAGATTCTATGGTCGAGAAGAACAAATTGAAGAGTTGCGGGCAGGACGCAGCAGGGCTTTTGAAGACCACTCCCGTTTTACGGTTGTAACAGGGCGTCGCCGTATTGGGAAAACCACCTTGGTCATGAAGGCTTTAGGTGAACAGAACACCCTCTACCTCTTTGTTGCACGAAAAAATGAAGCGCTTCTTTGCGCAGACTTTTCCGAACAGATAAACGCCACGCTTGATACGTTTGTTCCACCGGAAACGAATACATTCAAAAGCCTGTTTACCTTTTTGTTCAAACTTGCAGAAGTACAGGAATACAGTCTAGTAATTGACGAGTTTCAGGAATTCTTCAATATCAATTCATCGTTTTATAGCGATCTTCAAAATCTGTGGGACAGACACCGAAATAAAACCAAGGTCAACCTCGTAGTCTGCGGATCAGTCTATTCTCTGATACATAAGATATTTCGCGACAAGAAAGAGCCATTATTTGGCAGGGCGGATGCCTATATTCAACTTACGCCCTTTAATATAGCAACACTTAAAGCCATATTATGCGATATGAACCCAAGATATGTACCCGACGATCTGCTGGCACTCTATACGATTACCGGTGCAGTGCCCAAATATGTCGAGCTGTTTTTTGATAGCGGCTCAAGCAATCTTAAACAAATGGTCAATTTCATGGTACGAGAAGGCTCGCCCTTTATTGACGAGGGAAAGAACTTGCTTATCGAAGAATTCGGCAAGAACTATGCTACCTACTTTTCCATATTGTCTACTTTGTCGTCTGGAGTCAATACGCAGAGCAGAATTGAAGACGTTTTGGGTGGCATAAGCATCGGCGGGCATCTCAAGCGACTTGTGGATGATTATGGTATCCTTGAGCGCAAGATACCGCTTCTGGCAAAGAAAGGCACACAGGCCGTGCGTTATCAAATCAGGGATAATTTCATTCAGTTCTGGTTCAAGTATTTTGATGGGAACCAGTCGCTTGTTGAGATAAAGAACTACCCGGCATTACGGTCTTTGATGATCAGCGATTTTCCAAGCTATTCCGGCCGATTGCTCGAGCGGTACTTTGTTCAGAAATTTGCAGAAAGCTATGAGTTCAGCAACATTGGCTCTTGGTGGGAGACAGGCAAAGAGCATCACGATATCGACATCGTAGCTCTCTACCTTGAAAGCAAAAGCGCGCTGGCTGTAGAGGTCAAGAGACAAGCGAGGAAATTCCAACCTGAAACCCTGCATAGCCGAGTCCAGCACCTCCAGGAAAAAGTATTGCAGGGCTATGCTGTCAAAGAACAATGCCTGTCGCTTGAGGATATGTGACCGCAGCACTATCCGATGAGAAGAAGAGTGACATCATGTTTCCAAGCCTGTTGAAAGAAGGATAAAAAATGCAGCATCCTGCTACACGCTGGTTAAAGTGGAACGACGACATTGTTGGCACGATTGACGCTTCAAACGCCATACACTTTACCGCACCCGCATACAACGAGCTTGTGGCGCTCTACACCCGCGGAACGTCAGACTGGTCGCCGGAGCAGTTTGCTGAGTTTCTCTCCGAGCGCATGGTCAGCCGTGACCGGCGGGATATCGAGCGGATACTGTTTCGCTGTGGTCTCTCACACTATGACGTGTTACGCATCGCCGAAGTTACGCGCGGCATCCATCCCAAGGACCTTCTGTGGGTTGCCCACAGCGCAGACGAGAGGCTGGAGGCGGTGATCACCGATGTGTTTGACTCGGTGTTCCATCAACGCACCGACCTTACAGGGGATAGTCTTGATACGCCGGAAGGCTATAACATCAAACGTTACGGCGTCTATAAAGGGCAGTACGGCATTTACAAACAGCGCATCAGCCCGCTCACCACCGATGTGGAGTCGGAGGTGGCGGTGTATCTGCTGGCACAGAGGCTGGGCGTTCCCTGCTGTCCGGCCTACCGCGTGGACGAGGATACGGTGTTCTCCGCATTTCTCTACGACTTCTCGAAGGAGTATCTCGTGCATTTTCGCAGGCTCTTTGACGCGGCGCGGTCTGACAACGAATATCACAACCTCGTCTCCGTGCGTCCACAGTACAGAGACGACATCGCCCGCATGATACTGCTCGACTTCATCACACGCCAGGACGACCGCCACCTTTCTAATATTGCCATCAAGATGAGCAACGCAGGCGAGTCTTTCTATCCGCTCTACGACAACGGTCGCAGTCTGTTTTACGAAGACACAGAGGATATGGTGCGAGAGGCGGTAGCCAACCCGGAGACCCATGCCACGAGTTTTGGCTTTGCTGGCACCTATCTGGACTACGCGCGGGAGATTGCCCGGGAGCGCGGCGATCTCAAGGGTCTTCTGGATCTCACTATACGCGAGACTGAGCTTGCCTCCCTCCTGAAGGAGGCGGGATTCACCGGCTATCGCTACGATGGCGCGCTGGCATGGATAGTGGAGACCATGGCCCTGCTGAGGCAAGGAAATGGTTGAGAGGAGACAAATCGGTAGGGGACGGGATGCCCGGCATCCCCTACAGAGGCCTGGGTGTTTTCTCAATGTGTTGCTCTTGTGCGTAAGATATATTATAATCAAGCGCAAGGGAGGTATCACTTATGAGTATAGCCAACATCAATATCCGTACTGACAGTGACATCAAGTCGCAGGCGCAGCAGATTTTCGAGACGCTTGGGCTTGATATGACAACAGCAATCAACCTGTTCCTGCGCCAGACTGTGCGTGAACGCGATCTGCCTTTCATCCTATCGACACGGTCAACCCCCGAAAAAACCAGCAAAGCACTCGCCTATGGGCGAGGCAGCATGAAAGGCCGGATGTGGATCGCTGACGACTTTGACGCGCCGCTTGATGATTTCGAGGAGTATATGCAATGAGGTATCTGCTCGACACCCACACGGTTCTCTGGTTCCTCAACGATTCGGAGAAACTATCCAAGCAGGCGACCGCAATCATCGAAGACAATCAGACGCAGGATGACATCGTCATCAGCGTCGCGTCACTCTGGGAGTTTGTCATCAAGCACAGTCTTGGCAAGCTCAGCTTTGCTGGTGGCGTGGCGAATCTCCGCATCATGATTGAGGCCAACAGTTGGGATGTGATACCCATCGCTCAATCCCATTTGGAAAGGCTGTCCGACTTGCCTTTCCTGCACAGAGATCCTTTCGACAGATTACTCAGTGCAACCGCATTGTCCGATGGAATGACACTCGTTACGGCTGATGATAGCATCCATAGCTATGACGTACCCTGGGTGTGGTGATAGTCATTTGCAGCACAAATCTGTTCGTAATGATGATTCGACGCATTTCTTACGAAGGCGTTTATTATTCCTATGTCCCATCTATAAAATACCCCTTGCATTCCCTATTCCTGTTGGAGTATAGTAGTCAAACGGGCATATAGGGCCCCAGAAACGGGTAGCGACAGACTGATACCCGGAAACAACGCCAAGTCAGACAAGCAGACAGAGCAGTACAGCAGGAGCAGGGAGTCACAATGTTCCAACGCGAGGGAAGAACTGCTAAAGTCGGGGGGGGGGGGGGGCGGACAGGCCGGGGGCCCACAGCCGGACC
>JAISEO010000093.1 GCA_031264075.1 Coriobacteriales bacterium
CCGGCCCCTTTTGTCCCCCAGCCCCGTCCTCGCTGTCCCACTCGCCCCGTCCCCCTTCTCTCACTTTGGCGCTCCATCCTCTCCGGATGACCCTTCCTCCGTATCCTGCTGCTCTGACTCCTCCTTGCGCATCTGCTGCTGGGCATGGCTTTTGCGCTTTTCGTAGTGATGCGCGAGAACGGTGCTCATGAGCCCGAGACGCCAGATGAACAGGGCGACGACAACGATCACGATGAGTATGTACACGATACGCAGGGGACTCTGGTCCTGGACGATGAGTATGGCGAGCAGGGCCAGAACGATGCTGAGGCCATAGATGATGAGCACCGTGGTGCGCTGGCTGAACCCGAGATTGATGAAACGATGGTGGGCGTGCTCCTTGTCGGCGCTGAATACGGATTGGCCGGAACGCAGCCGCCTCACGATGGAGGTAAAGGTGTCGATGACGGGGATGCCAGCGATGACCACCGGAATCAACAGCGAGACGAGCGCCGTTGCCCTCACCACACCAAAGAGCGACACCAGCCCCAGACTGAAACCGAGCAGCAGCGCACCGCTGTCGCCCAGAAAAACCCGGGCGGGATAGAAGTTGAAAAAGAGGAAGCCCACACAGGCGCCTATCAGGGCGATGGCCACTATGGCGGCGTCCATGCCCCCACGGGAGAAACTGAGGAAGAACAGTGCGGCGGCGCAGATGGCTACCAGGCCGGAGGCCAGGCCATCCAGGCCGTCGATGAGGTTGATGATATTGGCAAAGGCCACGAGATAAAACACGGTGAAGGGATAGGCCACGATCCCGATGTCGATGACGCCGGAGCCAAGGGGGTTGAGAAAGTGGGAGAAGAGCACGCCGGAAGCACAGGCGATGATGGCTGCCACGCACTGCCCGAGGAACTTGATGATGGGCTTGATCTGATAGAGGTCATCTATCAGTCCAATGGCAAACATGACGAACAGCGCCACCCCCACGCCATAGTAATTGATGTCTCTGTTGAGCCCCCGTATGTCCAGGAGATCCGGGTAAAGGCCATTGACCACGACGACAAAGCCCAGGGCCAGCGAGAGGCCGATGAAAACGGCCACCCCGCCCAGGCGCGGTATCGGCCTGGTGTTGATGCGTCGCCCGTCGGGATAGTCTATGGCACCCACGCGCCAGGCGAGTCTCATGACCAGAGGAGTCGCTGCAACCGTGCCAACAAGGGCAATGAGGCCGACCGCCGCAAACCAGAACCACTCCAAAAATACTCCCAATAACAGCCAGAGACAAACAGTAAATACACAGGTAGGCTATAATTATACGTTACTTGCTGTCGGGAGAGTGGATTGAAGAACGAGTATGCGTGCCGCAGGCGAAGATACCAACCCAAGGGGCTCGAGAAGGAGTTCTGTCAGGGGCTACCCAGCGAGGGATAGGACAGAGGATCCGAGAAGCTACGCTGTCGGGAGTTATTCGGCGCGGAATGCGGCGGAGAAGTCCCGGGCGAGGGGGCTTAAGGCGGTCCTCGTCTGTGTGGTGCTTATCGCCCTCGCGCTTGCGTTAACGCTCGCTGGCATCATCTGGTTTTCCCAGAACCCGGGGAGCAACCCGGACGAAGGTGCCGGCTTTCTTGGCCAGCCTGCCGGTGAGCAGAGCGCTCCGGCTGCCAGCTACACCATCACGTTGGACGTGAGTGCCAACCCCGGTGCGGCGCTCAGTCACAGCAGCGTCTCGGCCGAGCTCGGCACCAGCGTGGAACGTCTGCCCTTTGCCACACTGGCGGGCATGCGTTTTACCGGCTGGTACACCGCTCCCCCGGGAGACCCTGCTGCCGTCAAGGTGGACAACGCCTCCCTCAACGTGCTCGCCCGGGACAGCGACCAGACGCTCTACGCCGGGTTTGAGACACGCCCCAGCTCTACCGACTACGACAATCCCGGACTGCCCATCCTGATGTACCACTACTTCTACGATCCGGAGAATGGCGAGACCGGTGAGGACGCAAACTGGCTGGACATCCGCCTGTTCAGGGAGCATCTGGCCTTCCTCCAGAGCAATGCCTATTACTTTCCAGACTGGGAGGAGGTGGTTGCCTATATCCGTGGTGAGATACTCCTGCCGGAGCGCAGCATCGTCCTTACCAGCGACGACGGCGCCGAGAGCTTCTTTCGTCTGGCCGCTCCCCTGGCACTGGAATACGGCGCCAGGATGACGTCATTCATCGTGCTCATCGACCTGCTGCCAGAACGCCTGGAGGCCTATGACCCAACCAGGATATTCATCCAGTCGCACTCCTACGATATGCACCGGGGCGGCAGCGACGGCGACGCACGCATTCTCACGGCCTCGTATCAGGAGATCTATGACGACGCCATAAGGGGAAAGGAGATCCTCGGCACTATGTGGGCCTACTGTTATCCCTTTGGCAAGACCAACGACACTGCCCGTGCGGCGCTGTCCGATGCCGGCGTAGGTGTTGCTTTGGTTATTGAGAATGACCGGGCCTATCCGCTCTGCGACCCCATGCAGGTTCCAAGGCTGCGGATAAACGACGGAACCACCGCGGAGTACCTGGCCTCAGTTGCGTATTGAGCTCGTGCTCGGGGCGGAAAGTGGCGGCATCGGTTGCCAGCTGGGGTCATGGATAATGGCCCGGGCGTCCTTCATACCCCTTCTCAAAGCCGGGAGGCCTTCCTTGAAGTCATGGGTGATGAAGAGCCGGATACACTCCTTGCCAAAGGTTGCCATCGTGCCGATGCTCCAGAGCAGGGGATTGTACTCATTGTGCAGCTTCATATACCGTGCCATATGCCCGCGGTTGCGCATGATATGGTAGCGCGCCATATTCGAGGTGGAATTGAGCTTGCGCACCCGGCCCAGCTTGAGGCTGGCGATAGGGCGCGTACGCTGCATCAACACGTCACGGATGAGCAGAGGCTGGGTTATCTTTGAGGCGAGATAGCCATACAGGGCATCGTCCCAGTAGATGAAGAACCGGTAATCGGGAATGCCTATCCGCTCCACGACGCTCCTGTGGAACAGGCCGCCCTCAAAACAGGCGGTATTCATGGGGCGCGCAGTCTCCTGCTCCTTGAAGCCAGAGGGAGCAACGGGATTAGGGATGCCCAGCTTGTTGATGAAACGGTATTGCCAGTAAAAATCGCTGCCATCAAAGTTAAGACGACGGCACTGAAGGGCCAGATGGTTGTGATCCTTACCCTCCTGCATCCAGGGCAGCAGCGTTTCCAGGGCGTGTGGCAGAAGCTTGACGTCGTCGTCCATCAGCCAGATCCACTCCGCTCCATTGGCATAGGCCAGCTCCACGCCCTTGCTGAAGCCACCGGATCCGCCCGTATTGGTAGGCATGGGTATCCAGGAAACCGTGCTGCCCACGAGCTTCTCGTCCAGATCAGAGACGAGGGCTCCCACCTCTTCGTCGGCATCGTTGTCTACGATGTAGACGCGCTCGGGCCAGCGGGTATTCTCCTCAATGCTCTCAAGCAATAGCTGCAAGAGCTCAAGGCGTTTGTAGGTCACCACAACAAGGGCAGTCTGTTCAATCGTCTTCACGCAGCAATTCCTTTATCTGGGCCTCAAGACCCATATTCTGCTCCATGAGCGCGGTGATTTCAAGGCGGAGAGCGCGGGACACGCTGAGCCGGGCATAGAGCCATTTGGGCAGCCGATAGACGGCATGGAGCAGCTTGAACCTGCCGTACAGTAGGATCCTGACACTGGAACGCGTCTTGAAGCTTGCCTTTGCGAGGCTTGCCCTATGCTCACGCGCAAAGGCGCGGGCGAGCTGCTTTGCCCTGGCCTGCTCAGGCCCCGTCAAATGCTTGAAGGCAAAGGTGGCGTACTGGAGGAATCTTCGCCAGTAATACTCAGCGTAGGCATCGAGCAGGCCCTCCCTCTCAAGATACGCCCAGGTCTTAAAGGCAATCTGGAGATAATCGAGGGAGGTGCCGGACTTCTTATACGAGGTAGACATGACGCTGGCGTCATGCCGCAGGTAGTTATACAGGGGAAGATGCAGGAAGTACATGGTCTGAGACGCCGTCATATAGGCATCGTTAAAGTAGGCGTCCTCAAAGAGCAGCCCCACGGGAAAGTCGATGTCGTGCTCCACCACGATACTCCGTTTGTATATCTTGTTGCAGAGCGAGACGTCCGTCACGAGCACCAGTTCCTGCGTTATCTCCTGCCTGCCAAAGTACTTGAGGCGCAGGTACTCCACGACGTTCTCACGGAGTTTCTCGGGCACGTCGTAGATTACGTTCATGCCGCAGATCACCACGTCCACGTCTTCGCGCCTGAGCGTCTCGAGCATGACGCGGCACATGTCCGGACTGAACCAGTCGTCGGAATCGCAGCTCATGAGAAAGGGGGCTCGGGCCTCGCTGAGCGCGGCGTTGCGTGCGACCGAAACACCGAGGTGGGGCTGCTGCAGAACACGTATGCGAGGGTCAAGCGCCGCGTACTCGTTGAGAATGGCGAGCGAGTCATCGGTGGAGCCGTCGTCCACACAGAGTATCTCTATGTTGCTGAGAGTCTGCGCCCTCAGGGCATCAAGGCAGCTGCGCAGATAGGGGGCCGTATTATACACCGGCACTACCACGCAGACCTCCGGACTGCTCCCGTCGTCCTGCACCGTGTCTGTACCGTCTGCCGGGGATGCGGCTCGCGTGGCCACCAGCCTGCTGAGCAACTCGTCGTTTTCTCTGAGAGAGAACTCCAGCTGCCTTTTGATCCGCGCAAGCCCCCTGTAGTTAGGGCTGATTTTTGTAATGACACTGCTCATGGCCAACCTGTCAACGGTCCCGGTCTCCAGCGCCAAGCCTCCGTGCCAGAGATCGCAACAGCGCTGCCCAGAGGCTGAAGGTGGAAAAATGGACCTCGCGTCCCCGCTTGGAGAGCCATGAGTTAAGCGGGGAGTTGACCTGCCTGAGGTAACGCCGGGGGTTCCTCAACAGAATCTCCACTTCATCATACAGATATCCTGAGAAATACTTCCGCTCTAACTCGCCTGCCTCTCTGGCAGCAGAAAACCAACTATACATGAACTCGCAGAACTCCACACGGTGTTCTCTGGCAATACGGAGGATGTTCCACCTATAGGTCTGATAGGCAATGCCCTGCATGACGCGGCGGAGCGTGGCGCGCTTGGCGGGGAATTGGTCAAGAAAATCCAGCGCGCTCTGCAGTTCTTCGACGACGCCGTAGATCTTGCTTGTGGCCTTGACCGATGACGCCATATTGTCCTGGCGGTAGTGGACAAACGGTGCGTTGAGCAGATACAGGCCGTCCGTTGCCATGAGCATCTTGTAGTTGAACCCGGTGTCCTGAAAGCTCGCGCCCGGACTTTCGAGGAAGCGGATGGCATAGCGCTCGAGAAGGGCACGCTCGTAGATGCCGCTCCAGATGGCGGGTGGCACCCGAAAGACCTCGTAGGCCGTCGTGGGGTCGAGCACCGTATTATACGCCGCCTTCTGGTAGTAACTCCTGACGGAGTCGCGTGCCTCGGGTTCGGTCCAGGTGAAGAAATAGTCTCCCCGCACCACCGGCGTGCCTGCGAGGGCGGCGGCGGCGTACAGACGCTCGAACATGTCCGGCTCAACATAGTCATCGGATTCCACAATGCCGATATACTCCCCTCGCGCCGCGTCAAGGCCCCTGTTCATCGAAGCCCCATAGCCGCTGTTTGGTTTATGGATCACGACAATGCGAGGGTCCGCAGCCGCAAAACGCTCGAGGATCTCGGGAGAGGAATCGGTGGAGCCATCGTTGATGCAGAGTATCTCGATAGCTTCAAGGGTCTGATTGACGAGCGAATCCAGGCATTGCTCAAGATACTGTTCTACGTTGTAAATGGGCACCACTATCGATACTTTGGGTGAGGGCAAGTCCTGCTCCTGTTGCCTCTTATCCAGCAAAGTCTCCGCCTACCACAACCAGGACATTGCCGTCAAAGGAGTAGCGGCCAAGTGAGGGAATGATCCGTCCATAGCCCAGCCGGGCACGGATGTCTTCGGCTGCCTCCCTGTCGGCATCGTCGCGATAGATGATAAGCGTTGTTTCGTACACACTGGAGTTGGTGTTTCCAATCTCGCCCTGCTGATAGCCGGCCAGCGTAAGCATGTCGGAGATTGCGGTGGCGGAGCCGTCGATACCGTAGCCATTGCGCACCGCAACCAGGTACTGAGTGGTATCAACGAGAGAGGTAGAGCCGGCGAGATTATCGGTGGCGCGGTCTGAAACCTTGTAGCGGTCTGCTATCTCGCCCTGGTAATTCTGCTGCGAATAATCCGGGTATTCCCCGGCGTCAATGGCCGCTACCAATGCCCTGGCCTCGGCCTCGTCTACCACCACGTAGGATATCTCATCAAACATGTCGAGTTCGCTGGGAATCGAGTAGGTGTAGATGTCGCTCTCCTGCATGCCACGCAGAGACATGGCGATGTTGGCTATCTCGGTAATATCCATGTTGGTGGTGGTCATCTCGGTTATCTGGGTGACGGCGTTGAATATGGTGATGGGATCCTCGGAGAGGATCTGCTTGGCGAGGGCCTGTAACAGCGTGCGCTGATTGGCCTGACGCTGAAAATCGCCGATGTCGTATTGACGGGAGCGGACGAACACCAGGGCAGACTGGCCATCGAGCACCTGTTCACCGGCATAGACATCCACCGGGCCAGCCTGATAGTCGCCGATGATGTCGAGAGGCACTTCAACGGTGACGCCTCCCACCGCGTCAACAACCCCAACCAGGCCATCAAAGTTGAGCTGGGCGTAATAGGAGATGTTTGCCCCTGTGAGGTCGCTGACGACCTGCGTGAGGTAGGCGGGACCGGAATTGCCGCTGTCGGCTTCCAGCTCGCCATAGGTATAGGCGGCATTTATCTTGTTTCTGCCATAGCCATCGAGAAACACCATGGTGTCGCGGGGTATTGAGACCAGGGCAGCCTTTTTATTGCCGGGATCCACGCGTGCCAGGATGATAACATCGGCTCGGTAGGTATCCGTGCCGCCTTCGTCCCAGTCCGTGCCTGCCAACAGCATCCAGAACGGATCCTCGGGCGCCACCCTATCTACCAATACGGTGCTGAGTGCCTCGTTGTCGATGCCCGAATTGAGGGAGCTGTTGAGATAGGCGATGAGGCCAAAGGCCGTACCGGCCCCCGCCAGCAGCACCGCCACGAGTGTTACGAGGGCACCGATGAGGATGCGGCGCTTGAAAGACCGCTTTGAGCGCTGTTTGGCATAGCCGCCCTGACGGGCACTACGCGAGTAGGAGCCCGTGTCATCGCTCATGGCCGAGCGTGCTGACACAAGATTTATCTCGCTACGCTTGAGCTCCAATGAGGTGCGGTTGCTTCTACTTTGTTTTGCCATGAACAAGCCCTCGGGTCTTGACGATACGCGGACAGAAAGGCGATTATATACCAAATTGCCTCTGATGTTCCGAACTGTAATATTGGCCGGTGCTGGTCAAGCCCCTGTTTGGTGTGTCAGGGGACGGGGCGAGTGGGACAGCGGGGACGGGGACACAGGGGGCCGGGGCAAACGGGACAAACGGGGACACAGGGGGCCGGGGCCAACTGGGACCCAGGGGGCCGGGGCGCACGGGGCCACTGGGGGGAGGGGCCGCCGGGCCGTAGGGGGCCACAGGGGGGGGGGGCGG
>JAISEO010000001.1 GCA_031264075.1 Coriobacteriales bacterium
CCCACAAACGTTCTTTGGCTTACCGTATGTTCACGCCACCGCCCCCGCCCCCCGCCGGGGGGGGGGGGGGGGGCTCATAGCCTAGTACAACGCCGCTCCGCCTACTGCTCCGAGGGCACCACGCACCACCACACTACGCACCACCACACAGAGGATGCTGCGCGTCATAAGGCGGCGGTGTTTTTGCTTTCTGGTAAGAGTACACAGTGCGGCTTCACCCTCGTCGAACTCATCGTTGTCATCGTCATCTTGGGCATACTCGCGGCCATAGCGGTGCCGGCGCTCACGGGCTATATAACCAAGGCAGAGGACAAGGAATATATAGCGCAGGCGCATAATATTCTCGTCGCAATGCGCACAGTGACGGATGAAGCCTATGCAGACGGAGAGTTCGAGCAAAATTCGTCAGGGAGTGCCACCTACTCAAATCACTACACGAAGGGCAACTCTTCAGGTACTACGGGAAGGTGGTGGGATTACTTTTGGATATCGTATTACGCAACGGGGAGCCAATATACCCTTGTTCGGAATGTCATCGATCTGACAGGCGGAAAGTATAATCCGTGGTCCGATCCGGGATCCATATTGCTCGACCCTGTGGGGCCGTTTAATGGTTCGTTTTTGGATGCCGATGGGTTTCTCTGGTTCTATTTCCCCGAAGGAAACAGTGCGGGAAAGCCGGTGGTGGTTGTTACTTTCAAGGTAGATCATATATCTCTCAGCGCTGATACCTATGCGGCATTTATTGCCGTCAGAAATGGAACTAGTGGAAGCTTGGTTTATAATCCCGAAGCCGGTTACGAAGTCTATCATCTTACGCGTTAGAGGATGAACGGGGGCGGAAGCTTTGCTATAGTTATCGGTGATGAAAAGCAAACCGATACTCGCGAGCAAGATAACCGTGCCGGAGGTACCCAGCTCGGTGCTCAGGCGAGCGCGACTCTCCCTGTCTACCTGCACCACAAAAGCAACGAGAATCGTTCAGATCAGTGCGCCGGCTGGATACGGCAAGACCGTCCTCGCCTCTCAGTGGGCGCATCGGCTGTTGCCCCAAACGTCGGTCATGTGGCTTTCTCTCGGTCGGGAAGACTCCCAGGAAGAAAACCTTCTGCGCTATCTCACCGCGGCGGCTACCAAGGCGGGACTTGTCACGTCAGCGGATGACGCCACACAGTACACGGCGGAATCCCTGCTTGAAGCCCTGGCGCACCTCTCTGAGAGCCCTGTGCTGGTGTTGGATAATTGCGATGCAATCGAAGAAGGAAGCGGGGCGCACACCGCGCTCTCGTATATCGTGAGGAATTGCCCTGCCAATCTCAGGCTTGTCCTCCTCACGAGAAAAGGTCTCACCTGGGGTCTTACGCGCTGGCACCTCATCGACAGCCTCTCCACCCTCACCGCCTCTGACCTGGCATTTTCTGTGGAAGAGACGAGGGAGCTCTTTGCCGCGCATCACACGGTGGTCACGCTCATGGAGGCACAGGACATCCGAGAAGAAACCGGAGGCTGGCCTGCTGCCCTCAAACTGTTGCTCTCGTTGGGTGCACGCGATGATATTCCCGAAGAGAGGGAAGCCACAAACCGCCGATATGCAAAGGCCATCCTCGCCTATCTGCACGAAGAAGTGCTGCTCAACCTCACGCGTGAGCAGCTGAGGTTCCTCTGCACTACCGTGCTGGTTGACCTCTTCAGCCTGCGCCTTGCCGCGTATATTACCGGCCTCGACCGCTCTGAGAGCGCACGCATCATAGAATGGCTGCTCGACGCGCAGCTCATCGAAGAAATCGAGAAAACAAAGCAGGGCGTATGGTATCGCTACCGGCCCTTGCTTGCACCCGCGCTCCGCATCGAGGCGCTCTCACATACCAACATCGACACAACAGAGGTGTTGCGAAAGACAAGCCGCTGGCTCGATACAAACGGCTACAGCAACCAATCGGTCGTGTATGCCGAACGCATAGGGGATTTTGAGCATATCATCGGCCTCATTGAGCGGGAATGGCGCAGCCTGTTGATGGGCGACAATGGCTACATGATCTATCGCTGGGCCCGCTTGCTGCCAAGCGATCTTGTGCTCAGGAACCCCTGGGTCTGCTGTATCCTTTCGCTTGCTGCCTTCATCTCCGATGACGCGGATTTCAGCACACTGTGCGAGGAGAGGGCGGTCGCGTATTACACCATGGCGGCAGGCAGGGAGGATCCCCACTACGGTGAGGCCATGGCCCTCATTGCAAACGTGCTCAGTCTTCACGCCAAGTACGAGGCATCGCAGGAGGCGGCGGCTGTTGCCCTTGAGGTATTGCCGCAGTCTGACTACTGGCTTCGCATGACCGTGAGTCAGGCCCGCGAATACGCCAAGCCAACCCCCGACTGGTACAGCTATCGCGCCATGCTGCTGGAGTATCTTCCCCAGATAGTGGCGCACGGGCATCAGATACTCGTGGCCAATCAGTACGCGTTTCTGGCAGGCGCGGAGAGCAATCTGGGTAACCTCACAGTTGCGCTGGAGTACGTCCGCCGTTCGTTTGAGGCAACCGACAAGTTCCTTCATCCCGAGCGCCCTACCTTCATGGCAATCCACCGGGCGCGTATGACCGTTGCCTATCATCGCTCCTCCATAGGGGAGGCCGAGCTCTATCGCAGGCAGTTTGAGAAGGTCACCAAGGAGAGTTATTCGTTTCCCTCTCTCGCTTTGGCGCTTGCCTGTCGTGCGCTCTTCTGCTATCTGAGGGCAGACCTGGAGCAGGTCGAGCCCTGTCTGAGGGAGTCCCTGCGGCTTTCGCCCTATGGGGTTTTTGGCATCAGTCCGTCGGTGTCGTTTCTCCAGTACGTTGCGGATAAGGGGTTTTTGGACATACGCCGGTTTTTGAGTGAGCAGGCTCTGACCTATGGCATAACGCGAGAATTCAAGCGCCTCACCTTTATCAGCAACCTTGCGCTGGGAGATTTGCAGCTTATTGAGAAGCTTCGCCACGTGGTGCCTGCCATTGAGGATGAGCGACGGCTCGACAAGGTACAGGGCAACCTTGTGTTGGCGCTGTATGAGGAGCAGGCAGGAAAGTTCAAAGCAGCGGAGCAGGCCCTGCGAGATGCCCTCGCGTGGGCAGAGCCCGAGCAGATTACCCAGCTCTTCTACAACGACTATGCGTACGTCCTGCCCATTATCGAGCGGCTCGAGGATGCCTCTGTTCCCGGCAGTTTTACCCATCGGTTGTACGTACATCTTTCCCAGCTCGCAACGGGAGAGGTGAGTCTCGCAAAGGCAGACGAGCAACACCTGCTCACGACGCGGGAGAACGAGGTGGTGTATCTCCTGGTTGCGGGCTATACTCCCCAGGAAATCGCAGAGCGCCTCGGCATCTCAAAGGAAACGGTGCGCAAGCATATCGTCAATGCCTACCGTAAACTCGGCGTGCACTCCCGTACCCAGCTGCTGCTCAAGATCCAATAGAAATACTCCACCTTCTACTCCACTTGGATAATACCCTACTCCATCAAGTAGCCCTATGCTGCTCTGTGGATCTCTGCGGCCAAGGCGGCGGAGGCAGGAACAGACTATCAGGAGAAGGGAAGGTGTCATGCAAGAGCGAAAGGCAGTGAAGTTTGCGCCTCAGGAGTTTGGCAGGCGAAGTTTTCTCAAGGGTGCTGCGGCCACGGCGGCCCTGGCGGGAGCAACGGCCCTCGTACCCGGTTGCGCACCGAGAGAGAGCGGTACCTCGGGAGAAGCACCACCAGCAGCAGCGGCAGAGCAGATATTCCAGGGGATATGCGCGGGAGACTGCGGCGGTGGCTGCGGCATGAACGTACACGTGCGCGATGGCAAGGTCGTCAAGACCTCCAAGATCGACCTGGACGACCCGTTGATGACGCGCGTGTGCCAGCGCGGGCTTGCGCACGCACAACGCGTGTATGCCCCGGAGCGCATCAAGTATCCGATGCGTCGCGCCGGCGAGCGTGGCGAGGACACCTGGGAGCAGATTACCTGGGACGAGGCTATAGAGGAGGTCTGCACGCATTGGAAGGCAGCGCAGGAAGCCTACGGTCCGGGAAGCGTCGCTTTTTTCTGCGGCACCGGAAACCAAGGGCCAGACCAATACTATGTCGCGCGCCTGCGCACGGCTATGGGCGCCACCAACATCATGGGATCCTCCGACATGAACGGCCTCTACATGGCTGCCCTCATGGTCACCCGCGGCCCCTACCTGCACGGTAGCAGCTTCAACACGATTCTCGACTCAAAGAATATTTTCCTCTTCAGCTGTAATTCAACCACATCCAACCACGTCAAGTGGTCGTACGTGCTGGCCGCAAAGGATAAGGGCGCCAAGCTCGTCGTCATCGATCCCAACTACACGGTGGCTGCCTCAAAGGCCGACATCTGGGTGCCGCTGCGCCCCGGCACGGACGCTGCCCTCTACATGGCTATGACCAATGTCATCATCGACGAGGGCCTGGCCGACATCGACTATCTCACCCGGGGCACGGTGGCACCGTACCTCGTCAAAGAAAGCGACGGAAAGTACCTCCGTTACAGCGACATCGGTCTGGCGGAAGCCAGTGACGCCGGAGCGGGACTCACGCTTGACGGTGCCGCCTCCCAACAGGCCGAGGTGGACGACGGCAGCAATCCCATCGTGGTCATGGGAGCCGATGGCGTGCACGGCAGTCGCGATGAGATAACGGAGCCGGTTATCGAGGGCAGCTTTGAGGTAGAGGGCGTTGCTGTCAAGACCGCCTACACCCTGCTCCGTGAGCGCATAGCAGAATGGACGGTAGACCACGCCGCCGAACTGTGCGAACTCGACCCTGAGCTCATCCGGGAGGTCGCCCGCGTCTATGCCGACGGCCCCACGATGAACTATCCCGGCTTTGGTATGGACCACTGGGTGCAGGGGCCGTGGCCGTATCATGCCCTGTTTGCCATGGCCTTTGTTGCGGGCAATTTTGGTAAACCGGGCGCCAGCGTGGACGGTTCCATGCAGGCCAACATGGGCATCACCGGCGTCAACGTGGGTGCTGCGATGATGTTTGAGGGCGCCCAGCAGGGCTTTACCCTCTATTCCCAGCAGGTGGGCAATGTGCTCGAAACGGGGCAGTGGATGGGCTTTCCGCTCACCATCAAATGCCTCTTTAGCTATATGAGCAATCCCTGTGCCTCGCTCCCCGACCGCAATGCCTGGATGAAGTTCATCGATACGCTCGATCATTTTGTCGTGGTTGACTCGGTCATGAGCGACACCGTGCGAATGGCCGACCTCGTGCTGCCCTCGCCGCACTGGTTTGAGGTGGAGACCTTCTATCCCTCGGTGCTGCCGACGGTGCGTATCAGTGAGCAGGCCATAGCGCCCCTGTATGAGTCCAAGAGCGACATCGACATCGCCAACCTGCTTGGGGTCGGCATGGGCCTTGCAGACATCATGAACATGACGGCGGACGACTTCCACAGCATCTGTCTCGATAACGAGATGGCCGCAGAGCTCGGGCTGTCCTGGGATGCCCTCAAGGAGGAGAAGAGCATCCAGGTGCTGCCGGACGACTTCATCTTTGGCGAGAACTACACGCTCCCCACCCCTACCGGCAAGGCGGAGTTCTACGTTGAGAATGTGGCGCCGATGATTCCCTATGGGCAGGTGCTCGACGAGAGGCTTCTGGCGCTGCCCCACTGGGAAGCACCCTCTGAGGCCTGGCCCACCAATCCGCTCTACGAGAAGTATCCGCTCACGCTCATGACCTATCGTGACAAGGCGCGCGTCAATACCATGTTCTGCTACTCGCCGTGGCTTGAGGAAATCTTCCCCGAGCCTATGCTCGACATCAACCCGGCTGACGCCGAAGCGAGAGGCATTGCCAATGGCGACGAGGTGCGCGTGCTCAACGACCGCGGCTTCATGGTGGTCAAGGCCCGCGTCAATCCCGCGGTGCGCCCCGGCTTTGTGGAAACCGTCAGGGCAAGCAATAAGGAGCGCTACATTGAGGGACATTACGCAACGCTCCCCTCCACCGCGTACAACGACCTGGTTAACAGTAACGGCTTTAACGACTGTCTCGTAGAAGTTGCAAAGGCATAGAGAGGAGCGCACCATGAAACTGGCAATGGCAATAGATGTGAGCAAGTGCATCGGGTGCAAGGCCTGTGCGGTTGCGTGCAAGTCCAATAATAACCTGCCTAACGGCATGTGGTGGAATCGCGTTGACATGAACAATGGGCAGGACAGCGAGGCTGCCACCGGCACCTATCCCCACGATCTGTCCCTGGGATTTGTGCCCACGGCCTGTCAGCACTGCGACAAGCCGCCCTGCGTAGAGGTATGCCCGGTTGGTGCCACCTGGAAAGAGGCCGACGGAACGGTGGTCATCGACGCGGAGCTCTGCAACGGCTGCGAGCTCTGCCTCGCTGCCTGCCCCTATAATGCCCGTAGCTTCAATTACGAGGAGCCGGAATACCAGACCGATTTTCCACTCGGGGACGAGGACGCTCCCCAGCACGTGGTGTTCACGGCGGAGAAGTGCGATCTCTGCGCCCACCGGCGTGCGCGTGACGCGGAGCCTGCCTGCATGGAGCTCTGCCTGGCGAGGTGCCGCGTATGGGGCGACCTCGAAGATCCCCAGAGCAAGATCTCTGAGTTCATCGCAGGCAAGCAGACCTTCTCACTCCTTGAGGATGAGGGAACCTATCCCAGCACGCTCTATATTAGGCAGTAGGTGAGGAACGGGAGAGCGAGTGGCTAAGGGCATTGGAGAGAACATGAGAGGCAAGAGTTCCCGGGGGCTCGGCGGAGATCGGGGTGAAGCCGAGTCCCACATCGCCCGCGCGGATTTGTTCCAGCTGCTCGCGCTCTTCTTTCACTTGCCCTCTCCCGAACTAACCCGTGCGTTGATTGATGGCAGCGTGGCCGCTGACGTTGGCCAGATCCTCGGCGAGCTTGATTTCTGTGAGCACTCTCCGGAACACTCTTCTGAGCGTGAGAGCGTGCTACAGCTCGCTACGGCTTTTGAGGTAGGCGACCTTGCTGAGGAGCAGCTGCTCAGGCAGTTGCGTGCGGAATATACCCGGCTCTTTACCCATCCGGAGCGTCCGGTCATCGGGATCTACGAGTCGCTGTTTCTGTATGAGCTGCAGGGCAGGAAAGGGGAGCGACCCGTACTGTTTATCAACGCGGCAGCACTCGACGCCGAGCGGCTCTATCGTGAGGCGGGGCTTGCACGTTCGACAGCGTTCAATGAATCGGGCGATCATGTTGCCACGCAGCTGGAGTTTGCCGGTTTTTTGCTCCGGCAGAGGGCGCACCTTATTATGGCAGGGGCGGCGAAAGCAGAAAGAGCAGCAGGATCAGAAGGCCCAGAGCAGGAAACGCAGAATACGAAGGATATGCAGGATGCGCAGAACGTGCAGGATATGCAGCACAACAGCGCGCTCTGTGAAGAATTCTGGGCGCGGCACCTCTCCAAGTGGTTGCTGCCTTTTGGCGAGCGCATCATCGCTGAGGCCGAGCATCCGGTGTATAGAGCAGTAGGAGAGCTCTGCGTTGTGGCTGCTCAGCAGGGCAAACTCTGGGATTAGCGCTTCTCATCACTCTCTCAGTAACGTAACACTGACAAACTCCTGCGTTTATGCGATGTGCTACAATTCTGCTTAGCAAAAGGGCCTGTGACAAGATGGCAGGCCAGTCTTGTTGAGGCCCAGGTATATGACGAAAAGGAAAGTGAGGTAGAGGATGTTCAAGTCAAAGATACAGACCCCAGAACCGGGGGGGGGGGGGGGCTCATAGCTTAGCACAAGACTGCCCCGCTACACATGGTAAGGGCACGCATCACAACATAACGCACCACCAAAAAGAGGATGCCGCAGGTCTGAGGCCGGCGGTGTTTTTGCGTTCTGGTAAGGGTACACAGCGCGGTTTCACCCTGGTAGAGCTCATCGTGGTCATCGTCATACTCGGCATTCTCGCGGCCATCGCCGTGCCGGCGCTGACGGGGTATATAGAGAAGGCCAGGGACAAGGAGTGGGAGACGAGGGCGCGAGACGCGTTTGTTGCGGTACGCACCGTGCTTGACGTTGAATATGCGGACAACAAGTTTACCGATCAGGAGGATTTTCTGTCCAATGGAGACGCAACATTCCCTCCAGCTTCCTCTCTTAAAGCTTTCAGTATTTCAACTCTGTCGAACTCGGTCACGGGCGACCCTATGGATTATTATCGTGAAGCAGCTGATTTGTCCGGGGTTTCGTTTACAGAGGATCCCAATGATGCCGGCTGGTGGGATGTTATACCCATTGCTTCAAAGACGTCTTCGGACAATGTATTCAGCGCGCCAGGTTTCGTTTATCAATACAGAGAGGACGCCGCCGGAACCGGACGGCGCATTGTCTTTGTGACTTACGGACTTGACAATATTGACGAGGGTACCATCACAGAGTACTATACGTTTTTCCTTGCACTTCAATACGATGCAACATGCAACCCAAATGCAGGCTATAAGGTGTTTCATGTTGTCCGAGACTAATGATGGAAGCTTGCTGCGGCAAGCGATGAGTAGAGAGTGCACATGAACGAATGCATACCAGACGCAGAGAGCCGACATAGTTTCGAGAATGCCGGGCGGGTGTGTCCGGCCGACTATCGCATTGAGGCCAGTGCCTTTGCAGGCGAACCTGAGGTGCGCTCAGACACGCTCTTCGTGGTTGGTGGCCTGTACGGCAACCGTTTTGCGCTCGATGCGCTCGAGCAACTCGTTACCAACGCGGCCAACCTCGGCAGCGAGTATGGGCTCGTTGGTGGCGTGGCGTATGCTACAATACCACCCAACAAAGGGGCCACGACAAGACAGCAGATCAGGTTTTGCCGAGGCCCAGGCATGAGACCAAAGGGAAAGGGAGTACACGATGTTTGAGTTAACCCACAGACCCCAAAGCCGGGGGGGGGGGGGGGCTCATAGCCTAATACAAGACCGTCCCGCCCGCTACTTTGAGGGCACACATCACCACATTACGCACCACCACAATGAGGATACCGCATGTCGCGAGACGGCGGTGTTTTTGCGTCCCGGGGAGGGGGCACAACGTGGCTTCACGCTCGTTGAACTCATCGTGGTTATCGTCATATTGGGCATACTCGCAGCCATAGCGGTGCCAGCGCTGACGGGTTATATAGAGAAGTCTAAGTGGACAGACGTGGAGTTAAGCGCCAAGACGCAGTTGACAGCCATCCAAACGCTCGTCCACGTGGAGATGAGCGAGAACGGGCTCACCAATATCGGCTATTCCTCTGCATATCCGGGCATTACGAGCATATTCGGATCAAAATGGTATTACGCAAGCAATCAAGGACTTGCCTTTGAACAATTAACCACCTACGGCCAGGAAGAATATACGGAGTTGGCAGGGAATACTTTGGGCCTTGCATCCCTGAGTGGGGAAAGCAGGATGTTGCATCTCTTCACTTCTTTGAGCGGGGAAGTAATAGCATATCGCTATATATACAACCCTTATCCAGCAACCGGGGTTTCGTTGCGTATCATGTATGTCAAGGATATCAACGCCACAGACCCTGTCACCGTGGCCTTCCGTGCCGATGCCGGGTTTAACGGCACAGACCCGACCCTCACGAGTGGGATCAACATATACAGTGGCGGGGTCAAGCAGAATTAGGCAGGCCCAGTTAAGTGACTACGAGAAGCTCAACTGAATACAGGCGGGACGAGCAAGGCGGAAACCATCCGGGCAACAAGTTGGATGGTCTCCGAAAAAGGCATCTGTTCGCCGAACTGAAACGATTCACAGAAGTCAGCTTCTATTTGCCGATTTGCACACTCCCGCAGTTTCTGGTATCCTCTACCGCGCCCGTGTTGAGCTTTGGTTCGTACAGACCGGTTCAGGCCAGGTCAGGCGCAGACCCCTGCAGGTTCGCGCCAGAGCCACGTAGAGGAAATTTTCCAGAGCCACGTAGACAAACCGTTGCCCAGATTCTCAAAAATGTTTGTTGACATGGGCGCTCAAACGCGGTATTCTTATCGTTCGCGCCTTGCGCACTGAGTCGAGCGAAAGCAGCGAAAAGCGTAAGGCAATCATCCGAAACGAGCAGCGTTTTAGCTCGCTTTCTGTATGAATGGACTGGATTCCACGCACCTTGAAAACTGGATACTGTGATGTAAAGACAGACACTATCAAGTGTTGTTTTTAAGCCAGAACAAACAATGAGAACCCGTCAAAGCGGTACGGTCAATTAACAGACAACGGCCGCATATGACACAAAACCAAGATCGTAACTCACGAACTTAACCAGCCTCAAGAAGCAATTCTCAAGGTTGGTAATCCGGGAGGATAAATGACTTTAGGCGCGGAAGCAAGCGAGGCTGTGAGGGAGCGTACTCAGGTACGTGACCGAAGCAGCCGAACGCAGCTGACAAAGCATAAAGGCATTTAGACCCCGGATGTATCCCGCAGGATAAACCGCTTTAGGCAAGGCGGCAAACGAGGCTGTGAGGGAGCGTACTCAGGTACGTGACCGAAGCAGCCGAGTGCAGCCAACGCCGCATAAAGTGGTTTAGACGCGGGATTTAAACGGAGAGTTTGATCCTGGCTCAGGATGAACGCTGGCGGCGTGCTTAACACATGCAAGTCGAACGATTAAAGCCCCTTCGGGGGTGTATAAAGTGGCGAACGGGTGAGTAACACGTGACCAACCTACCTCTTACTCCGGGATAACCTGGAGAAATCCATGCTAATACCGGATATTCCGTTTCCTTCGCATGGGGGAATCGGAAAAGCTCCGGCGGTGAGAGATGGGGTCGCGGCCTATTAGCTGGTTGGTGAGGTAACGGCTCACCAAGGCGACGATAGGTAGCCGGGTTGAGAGACCGACCGGCCACACTGGGACTGAGACACGGCCCAGACTCCTACGGGAGGCAGCAGTGGGGAATTTTGCGCAATGGGCGAAAGCCTGACGCAGCAACGCCGCGTGCGGGATTGAAGGCCTTCGGGTTGTAAACCGCTTTCAGCAGGGAAGATAATGACGGTACCTGCAGAAGAAGCTCCGGCTAAATACGTGCCAGCAGCCGCGGTAATACGTATGGAGCAAGCGTTATCCGGATTCATTGGGCGTAAAGCGCGCGTAGGCGGCTTGTTAAGCAAGGTGTTAAATCTGAGGGCTCAACCCCCAGCCGCACCTTGAACTGGCAGGCTTGAGTTCGGTAGAGGAAAGTGGAATTCCCAGTGTAGCGGTGGAATGCGCAGATATTGGGAAGAACACCGGTGGCGAAGGCGGCTTTCTGGGCCGTAACTGACGCTGAGGCGCGAAAGCTAGGGGAGCAAACAGGATTAGATACCCTGGTAGTCCTAGCCGTAAACGATGGGCACTAGGTGTGGGGAGATCA
>JAISEO010000013.1 GCA_031264075.1 Coriobacteriales bacterium
TTGTCTCCCCTCCCGGTTTTGAGGCGGTTCAGACTTTGTTGGCTCGATTATGCGGCGGTTCAGCTCCGATACAGCTTCCGTTAAGATCCGTCTGCCATACTGGGAGACGGCTGGTGGCACTGACAGATCCTTACAAAGCCAAAGCCGGCTTAGGCACGTGGCATCAGGCGGCCTGAAGCAGTCTTGAGCAGAACACTTGCCGGGGAGCGCGAAGAATGATACACTCCTTGGTTCACGTTCCTGCTCGGGTCCTGCCTTCATGCACCTGAGCCGAAGAGACCAGAGGAGGTGAAAATGAAGGCTTATGAACTGCTGTTTTTTGTTGATCCTGCCCTAGAGGAAGAGGCCCGCGAGGCCCTGCTAGCCAGGATCGACTCCACCATCACCAGCCAGGGCGGCGTCATTGATAGCATCGAGCCTTGGGGCAAGCGCAGGCTGGCCTACGAGGTCAACAAGCTACAAGACGGCGACTACACACTTATCAGCTTCCATGCTGATCCCACAAGTATTGCAGAGCTTGATCGTGTGCTCCGTATCACCGATGCGGTGGCACGTTTCATTGTGGTACGCAAAGACCAAAGTGAGTAAGCTCTGCGCCTCGGCATCGGCTCAGGATGTCCGAGTAACCCAAGAGAGCAAAGGTGATGAACGATGAGCGCAAATATCAATAAGGTAATCCTGACCGGCAACCTGACCCGCGACTCCGAACTGAGGGCTCTGCCCTCCGGCAGTTCGGTGCTGTCCTTTGGCATCGCGGTTAACGACAGACGCAAGAACTCCTCAACCGGCGACTGGGAGGATGTTCCCAACTACATCAATTGCAGCATGTTCGGCAGCAGGGCAGAAGGCCTCCACAAGTATCTGCTCAAAGGCACCAAGGTCGGTATCGACGGCAAGCTCAGATGGAGTTCATGGGAAAAGGACGGACAGAAGCATTCAAAGGTCGATGTGACGGTAGACAACCTGGAGTTCCTTTCTTCCCGCAACAACAGCGAGGGAGGATCCTATCAGGCCTCTGTTGCCACACCGGCCCCCACGGCGGACACCATTCCCGCCACGCCGGAGATTACCGTATACGACGCCGACGATATTCCATTTTAGTAAGCGAACCATATAAGGAGGAACCTGTACATGGCAGAATATGTACGCCAGCCTCGAAAGAAGCACTGTGTTTTCTGTAAGGACGAGAGCCTGGCCATTGACTACAAAGACACCAGCCTGTTGCGCAAGTATATGACGGAGCGTGGCAAGATCAAACCGCGCCGCATTACCGGTGCCTGCACCCAACACCAGCGCGAAATTGCTCTGGCAATCAAACGGGCGCGCGAGATGGCGCTGGTTCCCTACGCCGCGGCAGTGCTCAGCGGACGTGGCGATCGCCGCAGCCGCGGTCAGTAGACGGGTAAGGAGCAACGAATATGAAGGTGATACTCTTACAGGAAATAAAGGGACAGGGGGGCGAGGGCGACCTTGTCGAGGTCAAGCGCGGCTATGCCGTCAACTACCTGCTCCCGCAGAAGTTGGCCATAGAGGCCAGCAAGGGTAATCTCAAGCAGCTGGAGCTGCGCAAGCACAATATCGCCAAGCGCGAAGCAGAGCGCCTCGACAGTGCGGACAAGATACAGGCGGCGCTGGCCGACAAGGTGCTTACCATTCTGGCGCGCGTGGGCGAGGAGGGCCAACTCTTTGGCTCGGTAACCACGCAGCAGATTGCCGACAGGCTCAATGAGGAGCTGGGGCTTGAGGTTGACCGCAAGAAGATCGACGTGTTTGCTCCCATCAAGACTGCCGGGGAGCACAAGGTAACGGTGACTATCTACCGCGACATCAAGGCTGTTGTCACCATTAACGTTGTTGATGAGCGCGAGGGCGACGAAGCAGAGGAAGCAGCGACTGCGGCGGACGAGACATTGGCCGAGGAAGTCGCAGAGCTGGCCGAGATTGTCGAAGAAGCCGCAGAGCTGGCCGCAGTTGTAGAGCTGGCTGAAGAAGTTGTAGAGCTGACTGAAGAAGCCGCGGAGCTGGCCGCAGTTGTCGAGCTGGCTGAAGAAGCCGCCGAACTTGAAGAAGCGGACGAGCTGGCCGAAATTGTGGAAGAAGCCGAGGAAAGAGCCGAAGCCGCTGAACTGGCCGAAGAAGCCGAAGGGCTCGAAGAAGCCCTGGCCGTGGCCGTCGCAGCCGACATAACGGAGGCCGAAGAACGGGAAGAAGCGAGTGAGGTCCTGGGCCTGGCCGACACGATACGAAAGACCGCTGAGGCCTACGAGGCCGATGAAAAGGTCAGCAGAATAGTAGAAGAGTCGAATGAAGCCATGAAGGCCATAGCCAACAAGCTTGCTGCCGCCTCAGACGCAACAGACGACGAGGATACCAGTCCGGGCGCCCTGGCTGATGCCGCCGCAGAGGTCTTTCAGGAGACCGAGAGTGTCGTAGATGTTGCTACGGCCGCTGCCCTGGCAGACGCTTTGGATGACGAACAGTAAGCGGGAGCAGAGCACAGAAGGATGCCGCAGAACGATCAAAAACCTATACGTGAGGATAAAACGCCGCATAACCTGGACGCCGAGCAGGCGGCTTTGGCGGCGATGATCCTCGACCGTGAGGTGGTTGAGGAGGCCGTAGCGGCCATCCATGCCGAGGACTTCTTCAAGTCGGCCCATCGCACCATCTTCATTGCGATACAGGAGCTGGTTGAGCAGCGCACGCCCGTAGATCACGTTACCCTGGCAGACAAGCTCGACGCCATGGGAAAGCTGAAGGACGTGGGCGGCAAGGAATACATCCTCACGCTGGCGGACAAGAGTTTTGCGTTGGCCAACTGGCTGAGCCATATCAACATCGTCAAAAACGACAGCCTGCTGCGCGATCTCATCAAGGCATCTATCAAGATAAAGGCCCTGAGCGAGAGTTCTACCGACGATGCGGAAACAGTGGTGGAAGAAGCCGAGAAGCTGCTTTTTGATGCCACCGAGAAGCGCGTCTCCAACACCTTCAGGCCTCTCAGCGACCTGGTTATCGAGACCATGGATGTCCTCGATACCATGACGGCCAACAAGGGGCAGATCTTCGGCGTGCCCTCGGGATTCAAGGATCTGGACAAAAATCTGGGAGGCTTCAGGTCGGGAGACCTTATCGTGCTCGCGGCGCGCACCAGCGTGGGCAAGACCGCCCTCGCGCTCAACGTCGCTGTCAACGCCGCAAAGGCCGGATCCACGGTGGCGTTCTTCTCCCTGGAGATGCCCTCGCAGCAGGTTGTGCAGAGGCTGCTTTCCGCGGAGGCCAACGTCAATTCCTGGAAGATGCGCACCGGCAATCTGGCAGATGCAGACCTGGTACAGCTGATACAGGCTCAAAACGACCTGGGCAGCCTCAGGTTCTACATCGACGATTCGCCCGCCCTGTCGATTATGGAGCTGAGGGCCAAGGCCCGTCGTCTCTTGCGTGGCACCAAAGACGGAAAAGGCATCATAATCGTGGACTATCTCCAGCTCATGCAGCCTGCCCGAACCTCAAGGGAGCGACAGCGCTATCTGGAGGTAGGGGAGGTCAGCCGCGGACTCAAGGTGCTTGCGAAGGAGCTGGGGGTTCCCATTCTGGCGCTCTCACAACTCTCCAGAGGGGTTGAGCAGCGAGAGAATAAGCGACCGCAGCTCTCGGACCTGCGCGAGTCCGGCTCCATTGAACAGGACGCCGACGTGGTGCTCTTTCTGGACAGGTCAAAGACGGAGGAAGAAGCGCTGGAAAAGAACCGGCCGGAATTGAACACGGCGCATATCATCACAGGCAAGAACCGCAACGGCGCGCTTGGTTTGACGGAGGTTCAGTTTCATTCAGAAACAACGCGCTTCCGCGATCTCTACCGCGGCTGAATAGCAGAATCCATGCAAATCACGAGTATGAGTGAGGAACGCAGATGCCATCAACAGTATTAGTAGGCACCCAATGGGGAGACGAGGGCAAGGGCAAGATTACCGACCTTATCGCCTCGGACTACGACTATGTGGTGCGCTACCAGGGTGGTAATAATGCCGGGCATACCGTCATCGCCGACGGACATACGCTCGCGCTTCACCTCATACCTTCGGGCGTGCTGTATCCCGGGGTCACGCCCGTCATTGCCAACGGCTGTGTCATCGACCCCAGGGTGCTCATAGAGGAGATGGACCTTCTGGAGGCGCAGGGAATCCCGGTTGAAAAGCTCCTGCTCTCCACCAATGCGCACCTCATCATGCCCTACCACCTGGACCTGGACAAGGCCGCCGAGCACCGCCTCGGTTCCAATGAGATAGGCACGACGCACCGTGGCATCGGACCCGCCTATCAGGACAAGGCAGCCCGAAGCGGCCTGCGCGTACAGGACCTGCTGGACGAGGACATCTTCTCTCTCAAAGTAGACGAGGCGCTCAAGGAGAAGAATGACATCCTCACCA
>JAISEO010000082.1 GCA_031264075.1 Coriobacteriales bacterium
AACGGCACGTGTACCGGCGCTGGGCAGGGCTTGTCTTACAGTAGTGGAACGATTAGCTGTACCGCCCAAGCCTACTGGAACTTGACCACTAACAGCTCATCAACCGGCCCTGTCTCAATCGGCAATGGCGGTTCATACCTGGCGGCAAACTTCAACGCTGGCAGTGGACTGACCGTTGGGCGTAATGCCAATACGGTGACTTATAGCATCAAGCTGGGCGCTGGGCTGGCCTTTGATGCCAGTGGCAACATCGCCATTAATGCACTTAACTGTGACTCAACGCAAAAGTTGATGTGGAATGGCTCGAGTTGGTATTGCATGGATGAACTGATTGCGCAAGCAGACACCGGCATTAAGTGTTCGCCGTATGATCCAAAAACTATGAACTTCGAGGCTGACTGGACATACAGTACCGCTCCCTATGCATATTTCGATGAAACATTTATCCAAAGATACGGCAACTTTGCTTTCATGCACTTGGTAGCAAGATATACCGGCACTTCTCCAACCACATCATCTCAAATGTTCACTGTCAAGGACTCAAGATGTCAGCCGAAAATCCTTGTTGGTGATCGTTTGGAATTTCAAACACGTTATGGCACGATCCTTTACTTCAAAACCGGCGAGATCAGGTTCTTAGCACAGGCTCAAAATATGACGGCAACCATAATTGACAATAATGGTGATCCAATTGTTTTCGACGGAGGAGTTGTCTCTCCAGTGGTTTCGCCCGGCGGCTTTGACACCATACGCTTGGATGTGATGTTTTTGGCGAAAGACATATATTAAAAAGGGATCGGTACTTGACCGCTCCCTTTTAATGCTACGTCAACACTACATCACAAGAACACGAAGAGTTCATTCGGGTCGCCATTGACGACACCCTTTCGGCCATCACCATAGTGTTCTAGATAATACGATATGTCAGAAAAGGCCAACGTGTAAGAACCGAATTTCCCATTAAATACAGCGAGGTTGCACCTGTCAAATAGCTCAACATAAAATTCCTGACTGCGGACGTAAGGTCTGTCATCTGGCCCATAATATGACCATTCGCCTTCAAACTCGTAAGCGTAGCGAAAATAGGTGTCGGAGTGGAAATCTCTTACCTCTTGCTCGGTCGTGAACTCAGTTCCTGCGGTATACACATAGAATTTTCCATCTTTAACTTCAATGTAGCCGCCCTTAGTACCAATGTAGGTCTTGGGAAAGTCATCATTCCACGCTGGCTTCGGAGCAACCACGCCCAAGTCCGCCTCCACAAACTCTGGCAATGCGCCCTCGCTACCGTAGACCTCGATCCGTGGCTTATTACTGCCGGCAAGGGCGGTAACTACCTTAGTAACGAAGTCCGATTCTGTGCTTGACGAGATAATCACCACGCCGCCTCTGACACCAGCGGCTGCGCCACCGGTCAAAGCGTCCGGAAAACGGTCACCCTCGCCAATAGCCACGCCAATGAGAAAGACCGTCATGTTGTACTTGGCCGTAAGCGTCGTAGCCACCTTCTCACAGGTCGCAAAACGGTCAGCCCCACCGAAGCGCTGGACGCTCTGCACACCGAGGTCGCTCAGTTGGCCCTCGGCCTTAAGCGAGACTGCTGCCTCAGAGCCGGCGATGACGATGCTTTGGGTGCTATGGATCTTAATGAAGTCGCTGCTTTGGGCGTGCAGTCCGGTCTCGTCGCCTAGTAAGATGGGAATCTTCTGGCTGGCCGCAAAGCTGGAGAGGCTCGCCGCATCGGCGAACTTAGCGCCATAAGCGAGATAGGCCTCTGTTGTGCTGCCGCCTTGGGCTACAACTTCGTCGGCTATGAGCCTTGCCGTCTCGTAACGGGTCTCGCCACCTAGCCTTATGATTTGGGGCTTGGTTGGCAGGGGGAGCGCTGCGATTTGCTCCGCAACCTTGTCGCTTAGAGCCGCCGTTGAGCCAAGCAGATAGACCTTGCTCGGGTTAAGCCGCTTGAGCTCGTCCGCCGTAGCCTGTGGCAGCTCGTCAAGGTCGGCCAAAAGGATAGGCGCACTCACCGCTCCTGCGAGCCCTGAGCCGGCCAGCGCATCGGGGAAGCGTCCGCCATAGGCAACAATGACCGTGGGGTTCGTGCCCGTGAATGCCTTCTTGCTTATCTCGACAGCGGTTTCATAGCGGTCTTCGCCACCATGACGGGTGACATTGGTGGCGGCAGTGGCTGCAAGAACCACATCCCCCGGTACTGCCACATCGGCGAACGCTGGTGTTGCAGGCACCATGCCTACGAGTGCCAGTGCCAGCAATACGGAGAGCAGCCTTCCTCTTCTACCCATGTGCTTTGTTCTCATCGGTCGTTCCTTTCTGTTGTCCATACCGCCCTTGACCTGCGGAAATATATGTGCCAAAACCTATAGGTTTTGGCACACCGTTTCTTGGCGGTTTTTGAGCAAGGGCGGACAAGGCCAAAAATTGATGAAAATTTCTCAAAACAATCCATCTGAAAGCTGTTATACTGAGAAGCGGCCTTACAGCGGGCAGAGAGGGCTCTCCTGCTTCCGGGGTGTTTTTTGACTGTACCAAAACCTATAGGTTTTGGTACACGCATATTTCCCCGCTTTCAAGCCATCTACCTCGGATTCTCTGTTGTCACACCATCTGTCGAACCTTGGTTTTCCACTTGTTTTCCCTTTCTCAACCCCCGCCCCACATCATTTCTGATTTCCCGCACACGAGCGCTAAAGGCAGGTCTACAATCTGTCGATAAGCGGGTTTTCTGGTAAAATAGATGCATGTTTGAGTTGAGAAAAATTGACATAATCATCGACGGGATTACCGATTGTCTTGTTGAGAGGGCGAGCGAAAAAAGAATCGATACCGAGATAAGTGAGGTGTCTTTCAGGTGTCGTTTGCCTGGCTGGAAATTCGACTGGTCGGAACCTGAGCGCCAAGGTTCTTCAGTCTATGCTCTGCGCGTGAAAGGAGATCCGGAAGCTGTAATCCAAGGGCTTGTTGCGTTTCATGAGGATAAGGAGAACGAGTGTGTTTATGGCGACCTGCTGGAATCGAACAGCGAGAATATCGGCAGAGACGGCAAATATCTTGGCGTTGGGGCACACCTGACAGCCTTCGCCTGTAAAACAGCAAGGAGCCTTGGATACGATGCGTTTTACTTTATGGCTAAGACCTTGCTCATGGACCATTATCGAAAGACGCTCGGTGCTACTCAGATAGGCTCGTCAGCTTTGATGGGCATCTTTGAACCTGCGTTTAGCAATCTGATTAACAGTTACTATGAAAAGGAGATCAGCGATGGATGATGAACGCAGAGAAGCGCTGCGGAGAGACCTCCAGCCTGAGTACCGTGGAAGCAATATCGAGAAGGTATATCTCGCCTACGCCGATAGCATTCCAATGTGGGAGACTGCGGCGTTGCCGCCGGAGACTGTCATTATGGAGATGAGTTGGCTGTTAGCACGAGAATCGTCGCGATCCAGGAAACTTGAGGCTGAGAACAGCTACTTAAGAGAAAGACTCGCTGCTACAGGGTAACCCGGCCGCATCATCCGAGGCAACGATACCGGGAACAGCCAAAGATTCCTCGACTCCGGACAGCACTTACTTTGCACCCAACAGACCAGCAGTACCCACTCGCCACTTGGGCAAAGTAAGTGCTGTCCGGAGCTCTAGCGGAGTGTGCTGCGACGTGGTGGGCGTTACTGGGCTTGAACCAGTGACCTCTTCCGTGTGAAGGAAGCGCGCTCCCGCTGCGCCAAACGCCCACGGCACTCTATTCTAGCAAATATCGCGCGCTGTGTTACAGCACAACTCCTGCGCGGGGGCCAGGGCCTTCGTTTGCGGAGAGCAGACGCGGCGCGGGCATCCTCTCAGGCTACGATGTTGACGAGCTTGCCCTTGACGACTATGACCTTCCGTGGCTCTCTGCCCTCCAGCGCGGCAGCAGCGGCCTTGAGTGCCTCGGCTTTAACCTCGTCGTCTGAGGCATCAAGCGCCACGGTTATCCTCGCCTTGATCTTGCCGTTGAGCTGTACCGCCAACTCCACGGTTTCTGCCAGGGCCTTACGGGGGTCATGCTCGGGCCAGGGCTGCGCGTGTACACTCCCCTGCTGGGACTTGCCGAGGACCTCGTTCCAGAGTTCCTCGGTGCAGTGGGGTGCCATCGGGGCAAGCAGCAACACGAGGGTTTCCGCGGCCTGTGCGCAGAGACGCTCGTCGCGCAGGGCCAGGGGCAACTTGATATAGGCCGAGATGGTGTTGGCAAGCTCCATGATGGCGGCAATGGCCGTGTTGAGATTGAAGCGCGCCAGGTCATCTTCGACCTTGCCGATGACGCGATGGATGGTACGCGTAAGTTCCGCGCCACGGCTGGCAGCGTCGCTGGCACTGAGACTCTCGTCGTAGAGCGAAAGCAGATTGTCCTCCGAGTCAATGACCCGCTCTCCGGTGAGGTCATAGACTATTCGCCATACACGGTTGAGGAAACGCCAGATGCCTTCGAGGCCCTCCTCGCTCCACTCCAGATCCTTGTCCGGCGGCGCCATGAAGAGGATGTAGACGCGGAGCGCGTCGGCGCCATACCGGGCGATAGCCTCCTCGGGAGCCACGACGTTGCCTCTTGACTTGCTCATCGTCTCGCCACCCAGCTTGACCATACCCTGGGTGAGGAGATTGGCAAAGGGCTCGCCCTTTTGGAGCAGGCCCGCGGCGTTAGTGCCACCCAACAGGCCGGCGTCTCTCAGGCCCTTGGTAAAGAAACGCGAGTAGAGCAGGTGCAGGATGGCGTGCTCGATGCCGCCGATATACTGATCCACCGGAAGCCAGGCATCGGCCGCCAGGGCATCAAAGGGCACATTGGTGTTGTGCGGGTCGGTGTAGCGCAGATAGTACCAGCTCGAGCAGGTAAAGGTGTCCATGGTGTCAGTCTCGCGGTGCGCCGACCTGCCACACACAGGGCAGTCCACCTCATAGAACTCCCGGTGACTGGCGAGGGATTCTCCGGCGATGACGTCCACATCCAGAGGGAGCACGACCGGCAGGTCCTCATAGGGCACCGGCACGATACCGCAGTCCTCACAGTGGATAACGGGGATGGGATTGCCCCAGTAGCGCTGCCGACTGATGAGCCAGTCGCGCAGGCGGTATCTGACAGAGGCCGCGCCGAGGCCACGGGACTCAAGCCACACGATGACCGCCGCTGACCCCTCGGAATCCTTGCCGCCGGCAAGCCCGGTAAACTCGCCGCTTTGCACCATGAGTCCCGGGCCCGTGTAGGCCTCTGACCAGGGCACCTCGTCCAGCACACGCTCTGTAGCACTGGCAAGCTCGGCCAGGAGCGGGTCATCCCTGCTCACCACTACGGGAGGGATGGGAAGGCCGTACTTCCGGGCGAACTCAAAATCGCGCTGGTCGCCGGAGGGCACTGCCATGACCGCGCCGGTGCCGTAGTCCATCAGCACATAGTCGCTCACCCAGACGGGCAGCTTCTCATCGTTGATGGGGTTGATGACGTAGCGGCCCGTAAAGGCACCCTGCTTCTCGCGCTCGGCCGCCTCCCGCTCGATGGTCGTGGCGGCGGCGACGGATTCCTGCACGGCCCGTACACCCGCCTCATACGGCGTACCCGCACTGAGGCGGAGTGCCAGGGGGTGCTCAGGCGCGAGCAGGAAGAAGCTGCACCCGAAGAGGGTGTCCGGGCGCGTGGTAAAGACCGTAATGGTCTCGTCTGTGGGCTCGCCTTCCGCATCGCAGAGGGTAAAGCGCAGGTCGGCACCCACGCTCCTGCCTATCCAGTTGGCCTGCATCTGCTTGACACGTTCCGGCCAGCCGGTGAGCTCGGACAGATCATCGAGCAGTTCATCGGCGTAGTCGGTAATCTTGAAGAACCACTGCTCCAGCTCACGTTTCTCTATCGAAGACTTACAGCGCCAGCAATGACCGTCGTCCACCACCTGCTCATTGGCCAGTACGGTCTTACAGCCCGGGCACCAGTTGACCGGCGAGGAACGTCGCTCGACCAGCCCCCTGTCCCAGAAGGTGCGGAAGATCCACTGACCCCAACGATAGTAGCTGGGGTCAGAGGTAATGACCACGCGCGACCAGTCGTACGAGAAGCCCAGCCGCTTGAACGAGGCACGCTGCTTCTCGATATTGGCATAGGTCCATACAACCGGGCTGGAGTTCTGCCTGATGGCCGCATTCTCGGCCGGCAGACCAAAGGAATCCCAGCCTATGGGGTGCAGCACATTGTAGCCCTGCATCCGCTTGGAGCGGCTTACCACGTCGCCGATGGTATAGTTGCGAACATGACCCATATGCACGTCGCCGCTGGGATACGGAAACATCTCCAGCACGTAGAAGGGTGGCTTGTCGCTCAGGGGGAGCATGCGGTTGACATCGCCGGCCTCCCATATCTTCTGCCATTTTTCTTCTATCGCGTGGGGATCATACTGCCGCATGGGTTCTCCTGATTTCTGTAGGACTAATGGTCAACGCCCACCATGACGCTGGAGGCCTTGACGATTGCATAGGCCTGGCCTCCGACCTCCAAGCCAAGGTCCGCAACCGCCTCGTTGGTGATGCTGGCCTTGACAGGATACTCGCCTACCTGGATGGTGACGATACTGTTGACGGCTCCGGTCTGAATGTCGGTGACAACTCCCTTGAGTTGATTGCGCGCTGAGATCTTCATGTCTCGCTCCTTTCTTCCCCGCAGGGAAACATCCTGACTATGCTCCCACGATACACCAATACGTCAGAGAATGCACGGCAGGCTTATGATGGAACCTGCTACCGTGCAGGCTCACCGGAGACCAGATTGGGGAAGAGTTCGCGGATGGCGTCCTCTGTCTCTTCGCTGAGCAGAGGCCTGGCAGGGGCGGACAGAATCTTCTGTGCCTGCTCCCGTGCCCGGACATCGGCGGGTTTGCTGCCTGCGGCCTCCCACGCGGAGCGGATGTCACGCGAGGCAAGGTCTGAGTAATAGCAGATTGTGGGGGTATTCTCCAGCGTCTGATCCTCCATCATGAAGATGCCGCCCGGGCCCACCTCGTCTATTTCTCTCAGATTGCGCTCCAGGCCCTCCGCGCCGTACTCCATGCCACGAGCGAGCCGCTTGAGATTCATCCCCACCTCACTGTCGAGGACGGCCTTGGCATAGTCAAAGCTGACGAGGCTGTCCAGGAGTCCGCCGATGTTCAGAAGCGACGCTCCCGTAAGCGCGGCCCCGGTGGCACTCATCGACACCTCCTGCCCGGCCTGATAATCGGGCGCGTGAGAGTCGGTCTGCCCGATGTAGCCACCCGAGGGCACGCCATAGAACTCCGCCATCTCGGTATGGGCCATCTCCAGCATCGCGCATTCCACGGAGCCGGAGGTATAGGTGCCCGTGCGCATATAGGCGATGTTGGGCAGATAGGCGTAGAGGACGGGAGTACCCGGGCGCACCATCTGAAAATAGCAGTTGATGGCCAAGAACTCGGCATTGCCCACGATGAGCGTGCCGAGCATACTCATGGGCGAGGTCATGCCGCCGTTGGGGCAGATGGTGGCGTATACGGGATAGCCCTGTTCCAGCACATAGGTGACCGCCTCGGTCGAGTCCACGTCAAAGGTCAGAGGCGAGATGACGGGACAGTAATGATGGTTGATGAAGGGCCGCTCGCCGTAGGCCTCCCTGCCGCCGGCAAGGGCATAGCCAAACTCAAGCACGCTGAGCAGATCCGGCATTCCCATGGTGGTGGTGCGGATGGGCTTCTGGCAATACTTGAGGGCGGGGTAGAGGCGATCCACTGAGAACAGCTCGCGGGAGGCATCGGCGGCAAGCGTGGAGATGGAGAAGACGTCGTAGCCGGGCAGCTCGTTGATGAGACGGGCGATGCTGGCAATGTCTGAGGAGGTGGCGTCGCGCTGCTCGCCGGTGGAGAAGTCCAGTATCCTCGACGCGGAGGACGCGGTGACGATACAGGGGGCCTCACCGGGCACGTTAACATCAAACTCCGGCTCGCGCGCCGTGAAGGTATAGCGCCCCTCGAAGCTTGCGCGGCAGGCCTCCACCAGCTGCTCGGGCAGGTAGACGCGTTCTGTGCTGGCATCCAAGGTGCAGCCGTGGGCCACGAGCAGCTCGCGCGCCCGGGCGTTGCGCACGGCAAGGCCGGTCGTGGCGAGGACCTGCTTGGACGCCTCGTGGATGTTCCGCCGTTCCTCATCGCTGAAGAATCGGAACAGATGCTTGAAACCTGTGCTCATGCTGTGTTGCCTTTCGTGTCGTGGTTCTGGGACACCGGGGACGGGGCTGGTGTCCCACTTTGGCAGGGAAGCCTGTTGAGTGAACACACTGCACGCTGCCGAAGTGGGTCCCCTGCCCCGTCCCCGCTTCTCATCCGATATACTTCGCAATCATCTCACGGCCCTCTGCTGTTGCCTGATAGTAGACCCTGAGTTCATCGTTGCTGGCAAGCTCGTAGCCGGTCTCTTCGAGCAGGCCGTTCTGCTCGGCGGTCATCAGCGCCTCACTCACTGTCTTATCGTTGAACTGGCGGTTGTGTGCATAGCGCGGGCGGAGTGCCTCCATGACCTGCTGCGAGTCGGCTCTGCCACCGCCCTCGAAGAGCCTGAGAATGGCGTAGTTGAAGGGAAGCAGCCTGTCGGCAGGCGTCGTATCGACTATACCCTCAGACGCTGCGCTGCCAACGTGAGTCTGGGCTGTTTCCGATACCGGCCCGCCCGCTTCGGCCAGCTGGCCGGTCTCCCTGAACAGGCGCAGGGGATTGACCGCGATGAGAAAGATGCCCACGACCATGACGATGGCGGCGGCCCATTGTATGGGCGTGAGTACGTATCCCGTGCTCGCGTCCAGGCTGCCATCCACATAACCCCAGCCGAGGTACAGGCCGCAGATGAGGAAACTGAAGAAGGGAACCCAAAACGAGAAGGCGCCGTTGCAGGCCATGCCAAGCGCCGCGCCGCACATGCTGTTGCCCTTGTACCAGAACCCAAAGGAGAGTCCGGCGGCCAGGCCCGAGATAAGGAAGAACACGAGCGGTGAGGCGAGGATTATCGTGTCGGGTACTACGAGGGGCCCCTCAAAGGCCTCGAAGAGCATCGTTGGGTAGAGCCCCAGATGTCCCGAGATAATGAAGAGCGCAGGCGTCAGCACAAACAGGGTGAAGATGCCCGAAGTCGTCTGGCGGATGGAGATGCCTATCTCGTAATCCATGACCGAGGTGCCGAATCCGGCCACAGAGCCTTCGATGCCCCATCCGAGGGCAGCGATGAGCGCGATAGCCAGGCCGAGGAGGAACTGCATGTTAACCTCGATACCCGTAAAAGCGGAGGAGCCTATCATGAAGGTGGCGACCACACAGATGACGATGCCTGCCAGCATGCGGGCGTTGAGCTGCTGCTTGAACAGGAAGCGGCCGATGATGGCCCCTATGGCAGGACACAGGGCACTGACAGGTGTGGCGATGGGCCCCGACATCGTAAGCGCGATAAGGTAGGCGGTGGAGGCGATGGGGCCGCCGATGATGGCACAGATAACCATGACAAGGCCCGGCTTGGACTTGAAGCAGCGGAGGAAATCCCTGAACTTGCCCTTGACCCCCGCCTTTGCCACCATCCAGATGGCGCTGATGAAGTCATTGATGCCTGAGCCGAGTGCCCCCAGAATGAGACAGGCCATCGCAAAGGACATGATGGCGCCGTTGATGCTGGCCTCGCTACCCGTGAGATACCAACTGCCGTACCAGGTTGCCCACTCGCCCGAGCCTGTGGCTGCCAGCAGACAGGAACTGTAGATGCCGTAGAGCATGCCCGACAACACGGCTATGCTGACACCCTTGATAAAGAAGCCGCGGATCTTTGCGGCCCTCTGTATACGTGCTGAGTCGGTTGTCATGAGGCTTCCCTTCGTTCCTGCATTCGGTCTCCTGCGCTCTGCTGCGCCTTGTGCTCTGCTGTGCCGCGCTCTGGCTCGTCCAGATACCCGCCGTCTTTGAGCAGGTGATAGTAATCCTTCATATAACGGTACATCCTGATGCCGTAGTCGCCAAACTCGTCGCCGAGGCCCTGTTTGTATTCGGTCCAGATGCTCCAGAGAAAGCCGGCCAGGGCAACGTACAGATACAACCGCGCCTCCTCGTTACGGGTAGGCTGACGTCCCAGGTAGTATCTGAGCGCCGCATCCATCTGCTCCCTGCTGTAATAGCTGTAGAGGGAGAACATGGCCACGTCGATAATCGGGTCGGCCATGCCGCTATACTCCCAATCGATGACACGGACGCCACCCTCCTGCAAGAAGAGCACGTTGGCATAGATGAAGTCGATGTGGCAGAGCCGTTCGGGAATCGCGAGCGCGTCCCTGAAGCTCAGCAGCTCATCGGCCCAGGCGCGCACCTTGGCGTAGTCCTCAAAGAGTATCGAGTGCCGTTCGTTCGCGAGCTTCTCGTAATAGGCGATGCGTTCGCCTATATCAAAGCGGTAGTCTGTCTTGATATCCGCATCATGGATGGACCGCAGTATGCCCATCATGGCCCTGACACTCGCTTCGTCTTCCGCGTCGCCCACCGTGGCGTTATAGAAACGCGTAATCTTGACGCCGGATTCCCCGTCGAAGTAGAGTATCTCGTCGGTAAGGTCGAGGGGTGCCATGAGCTCGTAACTCCGCTTCTCGGTGTTGCGGTTGACAAGCCGTTCGGTACCGGCGCCGGGCTGTCGATACACATAGCGCTCGCCAGCAACCTCAAAGACGAAGCTCCTGTTGGTCATGCCCTCGCTCATGGGACTGATGCCCACAATCTCGGACTGCGGTATGTCAAACACCTGCGCTATGATGCCCAGCACCTCGTTGTCCGTCTCGCCCAGATAGCTGGGGTCATAGCCACGAAGATCCTCGAAGTTCTCGAATTCGTAGAGATTCGTTCTGTTCTGCCGTTTGATGTGGAGAGGCAGGCTCCCGATGTTCTCCTTGATGATGTGTTCCCAATAATAATCTCCCGTGCCGGGCCGTGCGTAGTACTCCTCGAGCAGGGGGCGGTAGCGCGCCGAGAACTCACTCGTAAAGTGGGCAGGCCCTACCATCGCCCAATCGTCCCTGGCGCCAAACTCTATCCGGGTGATGAGGTCATGCGGGCCGGTTGTCACGCCCCAGTCGACCGTCTCATCCTCAAAATACAGACAGCTCACCCAGCTATCGGGCTCATAGGGATAAAAGACGCTCTGCTCAATCCAGTTGTCCGCGACGAGCACGTAGCTGTTGCCGAGGTAGGCGCGGGCGGCATGGAGACTGGCGAGGTTGTTTTTTATGGCATACTCAGGGTTATAGACCAGGGTAACGCCGTAGCGGTCTACCAGGTATTCAAACATCTCGGCGAGATAGCCCACGACGATGACTATCTCGCGTATGCCCGCCTCCAGCAGCTGCTCGATCTGTCGATGGATCATGGGCGTGCCGTTGACCTTGAGAAGACCCTTGGGCGTGTCATAGGTAAAGGGAGCAAAACGGGTGCCCAGTCCGGCAGCCAGGATGATGGCGTTATCGACCTTGAACTGCTCCAGCCACGCACGGCCGTCAGCGGTGAGGACGTAGCTGCCGTATTCCTGCTGAATCAGACCCTGCTCTACGGTCTGTCTGATGAGCGTATTGACGCTCCCTATCGAGATGTCAAGCTCCTGTGCCAGTTGGCGTTGGCTGGTAAAGCGGCCCGAGGCAATGGCACGACAGAGCAGGGCAGGTTTGTTCACGATTCTCCTGATTCCAGAGTTCTCGAATATTCAAAATACAAATAGTAGCTGCTATTTTGAACATTGTCAAATCCCGTGCAGATTTTTGTATCGTTTTTGTCTGGGGAACGGGTGTAAACCCGAGCCGCGGACAAACTGCACATTTGTGTTTTCGTCGGATTTCAAGTAGAGTTACCTTTGTTAGTTTTGAGCGGCAGTAGTTCAATTGGTAGAGCATCAGCCTTCCAAGCTGATTGTTGCGGGTTCGAGTCCCGTCTGCCGCTCCAGATATACAACTCTCGTAGCGACTCGCTGGGCGAGGGCGTCAGAGTGTGTCACTATGACCATGCCGAGCTTTCGGCTTTCCGCTTCTTCGAGCAGCGCGTGCCAGATGGTTGCCTGGGTTACCGCGTCCAACATCGTGGATATTTCATCGGCTATGAGGTAGCGCGGATTGCTTGCGAGCGCCCTGACCAGGCAGATACGCTGCAGCTCACCGCCAGACAGCTCATGCGCAAACCGGTCGAGCCACCGCTGCTCAAGCTGGAAGTTCTCCATGAGTGTGGCGGAAATCGCTCCGGCTTCTTGCAGGACCTGTTTCATGCGCAGCCGGGGATCCACGACGGTCTCGGGATGTTGCATGACCATCTGCACGGGAGAGAGACCTTTGCGGGGCAGGGCTCTGCCGTCTACCCGTACCGTTCCCGCGTCCGGCTCGATGTAGCCTGCAAGAATCCTGCACAGCGTGGTTTTGCCAAAACCCGAGGGTGCCTGCACGGCAACGCGCTCTCCCGCCTCTACGGTAAGTGAGAAGTCTCTGAAGAGCGGTGTGCCGTCGTAGCCATAGCGTATCGCACGTGCTTCCAGCATACTCAGCCCTCCTCATCGTCAACCGGAAGAACAGGTGCAGGCTCCGCGTGAGTGGCCCTGTCTCGAGCGTTCCTATACTCCGGCGCCTCATCCGGCAGGGCGGGGCCCTGCTCCCCGGGCATCACGGCAAAGTCGTGTTCGGGCAGGGCGTGCCACAGGGCCCGGGTAAAGGGCTGCCGGAGCGTCGCGGGCGAGGCAAAGTTCTCCACCGCGGTTTCTTCTATCACCGTGCCACCTTGAAACACCGCCACCCGGTCGGCAACACGGAGCGCGAGTTCGATGTCATGGGTTATCAACAGCACGCTCCCGCCCCGGTCCACGAATGCTCTCAGGTCGCCGGTGGCCCGTACGGCCAGCTCCAGATCGAGGCCGGGCGTGGGTTCGTCGGCGATAATCAGCTCAGGATCGTCCATGAGGGCCGTGCAGAGCAACACACGCCGTGCCATGCCTCCCGATAACTCAAACGGGTACAGACCGGCTACTGCCTCTCCCAGGCCGTAGTGTTCAAACAGGCTGCACTGTTTCTCCGTCCGTGCCCTGCTGTCTCGACCCCTTACACCAGCGCGCCTGCCTCCACCGGCAAGCTGCCTCCCCACCTTCATGAGCGGATCGAGTGCGAGCACGCTCTGCGGAACCAGCGAGATACACCTGCCTCTGAGCTGGGCGAGCGTTTTCTGGCTCTGCAGTTGGCCGTCAAACCAAATGCAGCCCTCGACGCAGGCATTGGGCTCAAAACGCCCGAGCAGGGTATTGGCGAGCAGGGTCTTGCCGGCGCCCGAAGCACCCACAAGCGCGAGGAGTTCCCCTCTGTGCACCGCAATATTCAGAGCATGGATGACGTCCACGCGGGACTTTCTCGCCATGAGGCCGGCCTGCGGCTCATACCTGTTGAAGCCGATGCTCAGGTTCTCTACCTGCAGGAGGTGGTGGCCTTCTCCATGCTGAGACGCCGGCGCGTGAGAATGGTGATGGTGTATGCCTGAGGAGCTGTGCGCCCTCTTTTCGTGCTCCCTCCAAGCGGCGGCATGCGCTGTGTTGTGCCGGGTATCCATCGTCACTCCTGCGCGGTGTGGGGGTCGATGAGTCTTCTCAGGCTCGATCCTGCCAGATCAAACAGCAGGACCGTAGCCACGAGAGCCACTCCGGGAAACACCGCAAGCCACCAGTAGCCTGCGGAGAGGTAGCTCATCGACTCGCTGAGTATGATGCCGATGGCGGGCTGCTCGGGCGCAAGGCCAAAGCCCAGGAAGGTCAGCGCGGCCTCATGGAGTATCGCATGGGGAAACAGCAGAACGAGGCCCACGAGGAACTGCGGGAACACAAAGGGGAGCATGTGCTTCGCGGCGAGGGCGAGGCGTGATGCGCCGAGCTTTCTGGCTACCTCGACATAGGGCGCCTGTTTTACCTGAAGTATCTCTGCGCGTATGACGCGCGCCAGCGTGGGCCAATGCGTGACGGCGACCCCAATAGTGACGCCCCAGAACCCTTTGCCCAGGGCAAACGAGATAAGCACCAGGAGGACGATATGGGGTATTCCCAGCATCAGGTCTATGAGCCAGGTTATGGCCGTATCGAGCTTCCTGCCACCCAGGGCCGCGACGGTGCCTAAGAGCAGGGCAATACCTGCCGACGCCGAGGCGGCGAGCAGCCCCACCAGCACACTGAGACTGAGGCCGGCGAGGGTCCTGAGGAACATATCCCTCCCCATCCAATCCGTGCCAAACCAGTGTTCCAGCCCCGGGCCGAGGTTCTTCTGGGTGAAGTCGGTGAGCATGGCCAGCTCGTTTACCGCCCTGCCGCTGATGACGAGCGTCGTGAGAAGCAGCGCCGCAAGACCAAAGACGAGCAGGGTGTGGGACCTGTTGCTTGCGCGCTCGCGCCTGGGCCGGTGGAGTACCGGGAGCGCCAGACCGTTCAACGCCGATGGTGAGTCTGGCCTACGAAGGAGCATCTTCTGCTCCCGCCCTGTCCTTCTTTGCGCGCGCGTGTCTGCCTCTGCGCAGGCGCGGGTCTATGACTCCATAGAGGATGTTCGCTATGAGATTGCCCAGGAATACCAGGGCCGCGGAAATGAGCGCGATGGCTGCCAGCAGCGCCGCGTCTCCTCCGAGCCCCGCCGTGACAGCCGCGCTGCCGAGGCCGGGATACGAGAATACCTGCTCCACGAGAACCGATCCGCCAAAAAGCTCCGCCACCTGCGCAAACTGCAGGGTCAGCGCGGGGAGCAGGAGGTTTCTGAGGCCGTGTTGCCGCATGGCCTGCCAGGTACTCAGGCCGCGCGCCTCGGCAAACTGGAAGAACTCACTCTCCCTCGTGTCGAGCGCCTTCTCTCTGGTATGGAGCGCTATGTTGGCAACACCGACCACACTGAGGGTCGCCGCCGGCAGGATCAGATGGCGGAGGCTGTCAAAGGGGGTCAGGTCCGCGGAGGAAACTCCTATGGGCACCGAGAAGCCGACGGGAAACCAGCCCAGCGTCACGGAGAAGATGATGAGGAGCACCAGGCCGAGCCAGAAGGCGGGGGTTGCGGCCAGAATGAGGCAGTATCCCTTGATAATCCGGTCGACGAAGCCTCCCCTTTTGACGGCGGCACCGATGCCCAGCGCAAAGCCCAGGACACCGCTGAGTATCCAGGCAACAATCATCAGGGCAAGACTGTTGAAGAAGCGCAGGGCTATGACGTCGGCAACCGGGGCGTTGAACCTGAGCGAGGTGCCGAGGTCTCCCCGCAGGAAGTCGCCGAACCAGTGGGCGTAGCGCTCCCAGAGAGGCGTGTTGGTACCCCAGTACTCGGCGAGCTGCGCCTTTTTCTCCGGGCTCATAGTGAGGTAGGCGGCCTGGTCAACGTTCATCTGCACGGGGTCCAGGGGCGAGATGCTCACCAGAACAAAGACCAGCACGCTCGTTGCCAGTAGGAGGAGCAGGAACTTGAGGATGTTTCGCAGGAGGAAAGAGGCCACGGTCTCTGTCCGCTACTTCCACGTCCACTGATCCACGTTATTGGCTACTGCCCACCCGTGTCCGTGGGGATGCAGTTTCTGCTCAGCAACGTTGAGGTCGTCCCGCGCAAAGTAGAGATGGTCCACATTGGCGAGCCACACCCAGGTGGCGGCTGCCTCCGGCCCCACCTCTGCCGTGCCGAGCTGCCAGTGCCGATACGAATCCTCGACCTGGTTTTGCGTGAGCGCCTCATCATACTGCTCGTCCAGCGTTGCGCTTTCGTAGCGTGAGAAGTTCGCGCTTCCCGTTGAGTAATACAGGTGATAGAGTTCAGTAGGTGCGTTGGAGCCCCAGCCCCAGAGTATGGGGCTTGAGAACTGATGGGAGTATATCTCGTCCCAGCCTGCTCCCTCGGCGCTTACCTTGAGGCCGATGCCCTTCATCTGGTTGGCGAACTCATTGGCCAGGCCCTGGCGGACCGAATCGCTCGCTGGGTACCATACCGTAAAGGCGGCCTCGACTCCGTCCCGGGAGCGGAAGCCGTCCTCACCGGGCACCCAGCCGGCTTCGTCAAGGAGTTGCCTGGCCCGGGCGCTGTCCTGCTTCACAACGAGCTGCTCCGCTGCCCACGGCATGCCGTCCGAGACGCTGTAGGCAACGCTTCCGTAGCCATTGAGGACGTTCTCAATCATCAGCTCCCGGTCCACCGCACAGTTGATGGCCTGACGGATCGCCCGGTCGGAGGTCACCGCGTTACCCACGGCATATTCTCTGCCTTCGGCATCGGCTGTGGTGCCGCCTGCGGCGGGCGTTGGGAGCGAGATGCCACGGGAGTCCACCGTCGCAAAGGCCAGGAGCTCAAAGCCCTCTATGGTCTGGCCGCTGTATACGGCCGAGGTGGCGGCCAGGTCGACCTGGCCGGCGCGGGCGGCGGCGAGTGCCGCATCCTCGTCCATGAAGACCACGATGACCCGCTCCATCGCCGGCGGCACGCCATAGTAACTTGGATTGGCGACGAGTATCACCTGCTGCCCCTTGTCCCACTGCTCCAGCATATAGCGGCCCGAGCCGATGGGGTTATCGCCGTAGCTCGAATCAAAGGCGTGCTCAGGCACAATGCCAATGACGGCAAGCGTGTAGAGCAGCGCGTTGAAGGGCTTGTTGAGCGTCATGACCACCGTCTCGTCATCTGGGGCGACAACGCTGTCCACCATGCTGAGGTCTACTTCCGAGGCAGGATTGGTCAGTATCGCGTTAAAGGTGAAGGCCACATCGTGTGCGGTGAGCGGCACTCCATCGGTGAAGACGACATCATCGCGTAGGGAGAAGGTCCAGGTGAGTCCCTCATCACTCGACGCATAGCTCGTGGCGAGGTCGTTCTCAAAGCCCATGGCAACCGTGGTGCTGAAGAGCGTGCTCTGTATGAGCGGCTCGTGCATATGCTCACCGGCACCCCAGTTGAGTATCGGATTGAAGCCGGCCTCGGGCTCGCTGCTTTTGCCCATGGCGATGATGACCTGGGTAGGGTGCGGAGATTCTGCTGCTTCCTCTGCCACTGTTGGACTGGATGAACAGGCACCCAGCAGGCCCAGTGCCAGTACGAATGTTGCAGCGAGTAGTACTAACGCGAAGGCAGCGATCCTCGTCCTTGCCGGCTTACTTTGCAGCATGGCTTCTCCTCAGCACAGGTACACTCCTTTTGAGTGTTACGTATTTTGAGATTGTAACACTTCTTATTTGAGTTTGGGCGTGGGAAAAGTTTTACACGGACGCATCGTCAGTCAGGAGTCAGTCGGGAGTACTGCGCGACTTAGTTGTGCTACGCAGGATCGGCTGCTTCCACAGCCACATTATCCGCATCCACCACCACGATGTTCGGCTTCCAGGACTGTGCCTCTTCCGGAGACATCTGGGCGTAGCTCATGATGATGACCCGGTCCCCTATCTGCATGCAGCGGGCAGCGGCCCCGTTCAGGCAGATGACGCCGGAATGGGCGGCGCCCGCGATGGTATAGGTCTCGAGACGGTTGCCGTTATCGACGTCTACGACCTGCACCTTCTCGTATTCCAGTATTCCGGCCGCCTCCAGAAGGGCCTTGTCTACGGTGATGCTCCCGACGTAGTTTATATTCGCCTCAGTTACGACGGCGCGATGAATCTTGGCTTTAAGCATGGTTATCTGCACGGTTGTTCCTCAGCTCTTCAGTAGGAGATTGTCTATCAGGCGTGTCGTACCAATATACACCGCCGTGGCACAGAGTGCTGGCTCGTTGAGTGTCTGCACCGGCCTCATGTCGAGGGGATCGACCAGCGCGAGGTAGTCGATGCGAGCCAGCGGCTCGGCCTCGATGCGCGTACTAACGGCCCGGAGGACGGCCTCGGTGCCCGCCTCGCCGGCTTCGACAAGGCTTTTGCCTGCCAGAAGCCCCTCGTAGATGCACAGCGCGGCCCTGCGCTCCTCAGCGCTGAGATAGCTGTTGCGAGAACTCAGTGCGAGGCCGTCTGGCTCCCTTACAATAGGACACCCGACGATGGCGGTTGGCAGGTTGAGGTCGAGAACCATGCGCCGTATGACCGCGAGCTGCTGCGCGTCCTTCTGCCCAAAGTATGCCCGGTGAGGCTGCACAAGGTGCAGGAGCTTTGCCACCACCGTGCACACACCCCTGAAATGACCCGGCCTGCTCGCGCCGCAGAGTCCCAGTGACGGCCCTCCCTCCATGTTTACATATGAACAGAAGCCTTCGGGGTACAGCTCGTCCGGGCTGGGATTGAAGATGAGGCTCGCGCCACCCTGCCGGCATACCTCGGTATCGCGGCTCAGGTCGCGCGGGTAGCTGGCGAGATCCTCCGTGGCGCCAAACTGCAGCGGATTGACGAAGATACTGACGACGACCCGGTCGTTTTCCCGTGCAGCCGCCTCGATGAGGCTCGCGTGGCCGCGATGGAGGTAGCCCATGGTGGGCACCAGGCCAACTGACAGGCCTTCGCCCTGCCACATTGCAACACGCTGCCGGACGTCATTGCTGTGGGAGCAGATGTGCACTGCCTCACTCCCCTGCCATGCGTTTGGCCTCTGCGAGGGCTTCCGGCTCGATTTTATAGCAGTGCTCCTGCGCGGGGAAGGCACCGTTTTTGACCTCCTCGATATAGGACGAGAAGCCCTGACGCATAAGCTCGCCCGCGTTGGCAAACTGCTTGACGAACTTTGCGGGGGTGCCGCCGTAGAGGCCCAGCATGTCCTGGTAGACGAGCACCTGTCCGTCGCAGCCGGCCCCGGCGCCTATGCCGATGGTGGGAATGGAGAGCTTCCCGGTTATCCACGTGGCCAGGTCCGCAGGCACACATTCGAGCACCACGGCAAAGGCTCCCGCCTCCTCGACGGCCAGCGCGTCGTGTAGGAGCCGGTAGGCCGCGGTCGCGTCACGCCCCTGCACCTTAAAGCCGCCCAGGGCGTTGACTGACTGCGGGGTGAGCCCGAGGTGGGCTACAACGGGGATGGTCGCGTCGGTAATCGCACGTATCTGGGGGCAGACCTCCCGGCCTCCCTCGAGTTTGACCGCGTGGGCATTGGCCTCCTTGAGGAACCTGCCCGCGTTGCGCACGGCGTCCTCCACATTCACCTGATACGACAGAAACGGCATGTCGGCGATGACCATCGCGTGCTTCGCGGCCCGCGCCACCGCCCTGGTGTGATAGATGATGTCTTCCACAGTAACCGCGAGCGTGTTCTCGTAGCCGAGCATGACCATGCCGAGCGAGTCGCCCACGAGCAGGCAATCGATATCTGCCTCGTCCATCAGCAGGGCCGTGCTGTAATCGTAGGCGGTGAGCATGGTTATCTTGTCGCCATTCTGTTTCTGTGCCTTGAGCGTGAGTACGGTGGTTTTCATGGGGTAAGCATCTCCTTCATGGGCGAGTAGTCTCTGTGGGGGTTCTTTACTTCCGCAAGCTCTACGAGGGTCGAGGACAGCAGCTTATAGAGGGTTGCGGCGGAGGGGTGTGAGGCGGTTGGAGTGGTTGAAGCCTCTGCCGCCTCCAGTGCTTCGAGGTGTGCGCGCACGGTGCCCAGGTCTCCTCGTTCCACCGGCCCGGTGAGGGCAGCGGCAGGCCCCTTCTCGGCTATGGCACGCGCATTGCCCAGAAAAAGGCCGCGCCATGCTTCGTGGGCGAACTCCTCGTCCAGGCCACTGTCTTCCAGGAGTTTGCTTCCCACAAAGCTGAGGCCGTTGACAAAGTTGCTGACGAACACGGCGGCGGCGTGATACCGAGACTTGTCTTCGGCCGCTATTATCTGGACGGGGTTGTCTATCTCGGCGATGAGCCGCTCCATTGCAGGGTGTGTGCAGGAGCCCTCAAGGGTGAAGTACACACCGGACATGCTGGCCAGGTCGTCGGTAACCGCACAGAGCGGATGGAGGGAGAAGCCTGTGGCACCGGTGGCCTCGATGCCCTCGAAGACCGCCGTGCTATGGATCCCGCTGCAATGGCAGATGGCCTTGCCAGCGATGGTGAGGCCTCTGAGTTCGTTCCAGACCGTGGTTATCGCGTCGTCGGGCACCGTGAGGAAGAGGATGTCGCACTGGTCGGCCAGCTCGGCGAGGCTTGTCCAGCTTGTGCCGGGTAACGCCTGAGTCGAATCGGTCAGCGCATGCGTCGGGGTCTCCGTCTTGGCATGGCTGTGTTGGCCTTCTTGAGCCACATCCAATGCCTCTTGCCGTGTTGAACCGTCCGCCTGGCTCGGGCTGGCCTGCTGGTTCCTCCGATAGTAGCCGCTCACCTTGAGGCCCCGCTCGCTCAAATGTCTGCCGAGGGCCTTGCCGACCCTGCCGGCACCCACAAATCCGATTATGGGTCTGGGGGCGAGTCCAGTACTGCGGGCAGCCTTCGTATCCATCCTGAGACCTACTCCCCTTTCGAGAGGCAAAGTTTTGCTATACTGACACACGTGTCAGTATCTAAGCTTATACCACAAAATGACACGCGTGTCATTACAAAATTTTGAGAACTTGCGAGGAAGCATGGAAAAGGTAGCATGACAGTTCAGCCCCTCTCTGTCATTGCGAGCGAGCGAAGCGAGCGCGGCAATCCAGTCCTTGAAACAAGGGAGATGGTAAAAATGAGGCTACCCAGAGACGACAGAGAGGGACTGGATTGCCGCGTCGCGCTACGCGCTCCTCGCAATGACAATGAGTGTGAACAGAAACGAATGACAAGAAGGGGTGACAGATGATGACCAGTAGTGAGTGCACGGGCCGTCGGCTTCAGAAAGAGGAGACGATCCTGGAGAGCGCACGAGCGGTATTCTGTCAAAAGGGCTACCTGGAAGTTACGATGAAGGACATCATCGACGAGTGCGGCATCAGCAGGGGGGGCATCTATCTATATTTTGACTCGGTTGACGAGGTCTTCCTGGCTGCGGCCAAGCGTCGGATGAAGCGTAAATACGAGGACATCCTTGCGGCTGCCGAGGCCGACATGCCCTTCTTCGAGCTGTTCGACGCCTATACCGCAAACGAGAAGGCCCGCCTGCTTACCATGGAGACGAGCATGCTACGCTCAATCTACGAGTATTTCTTTACCCACGACGCGCCCGAGGACCGGGCCTTCCGGCAGTCGCAGCTCAGCTATGTGCGCTATACCATTAACGAGATACTGCAGCTGGGCGTGCGTCAGGGTGTGCTCGAAGACAGGGACCTGGATCTCCTCGCCGAGAACTTCATGCTGGTAACAGAAGGCCTGAGCGTGCTCTCCCTCATGGGTGGCACGTCGGAGGCACAGGTAGACAGGCAGTTCGCCCTCATGCGAGAGATGTTGCCGGTGAATGGTTAGAGCGGTTTGGTTCTAACCGACACTCTGGATTGATTTCTATTGTGCCATACCAGGTGATACTACCCTTATGCCAAACTTGCTTACAACTGCCGCCTGTCTCTATTGAGGTTGTCAGCCAAGGAGATGTCCTGTGACAATCCTAACTTGTAGGAACCGAAATCATAGCTCACGTGAGATGACGGCGAGGCATTCGGCTGGCGCTTGCTTTTGTAGATGAGATTTAGTAAAAGTTGATAATGCAACGCAACGATTTATAGTGGGGTTATTGAGTACTACGGCTTTCCCGCTTTTTCACACAACGTTTTAACCCCACTGACAAAAACATGAAAGCTGTGGGAACTATTTGTTACGATTTTCATCTGCGCGGCAATCCTGTCAGACCCTGAACCCTGTTGATATGCTGGAATGATTCTCTTTAATTCCTCTTTTGCATCTCCAAGACTATCAGGGTTTCGATATCTTGCTTTGTTTCTGACGCTGGCTAAATCCACCGCATAGGCCCGCTCAAGCGCATCAAAATCGCCGAGAAACCAAGACTCCAGTTCCTGGCACACGATTCGAACCAGAGTATCGGGTCGATGGTACTCCTCTGCGATGTTTACCAGTTCTTGTTTCAGTCTATGGCAATCGCTCTTGTCCTTATCAAGCACAATGACGAAGATCACACCAGGCTCCCGCCACCCTTGCAGTTTGCGAGGTATTGATCTTTTCAAATCGCTTTTTCCCTCGTGTGGCAATAGTTTGAAAAATACATTCGGGGGAAGAATCTGCGGCAGCAGATGATCGAGCGCATTTTTCATGGAAGGTTCTTCAAGCAGGAATACGAGTTTAAGCATCCCATACTCCTGAAGCTGTGAGCAACCCTTCTTTCCAGAGATAACCCAGCTCGTCACCTGCTTTGAACAAGCCTTTAACCACCTCATTGTCAGCAATAGATGTTATCTGGGAAAACCCATCATCACCTTTGGTAACAACGTAAACTTCTGAGGGGTGCAGAGCATTTACCAGATCTGGAGAATGGGTAGACACAAAAACCTGTCCGCCGGATTCGGCATATTCACGAAACTCCTCTACCAGAAGTGTCAGTAAATGGGGGTAGAGTTGATTTTCAGGTTCCTCAACACACAGCAGTTTGTGCGGATTTGGGTCAGCAAGCATCACGAGATATGCAAACATCTTGATTGTTCCGTCTGACACATACCGAGCAATGAAAGGATCCTTGAAGCGTCCGTCTGAAAAACGCAGCAATATTCGTCCATCGATAGTTGGCTCCGCTTCCACTGCTTCAATGCCAGGTATGCGGGTTTTAATCTTTTCCAACAGATCCCGGTAGCGATCAGGGTGCTTGTCATGCAGAAAACGCGCCACGTTGGCGATATTGTCGCCAATGGAATTCAGTTGTTCATGTGAAGCAACATCTTGAACCTGTCGGGCTGCGTCAATCTGAAAATCGGACACGAACCAATCCCGAATCAGATTACGGAACTCGGCCGCAGCTGGGAACTCCTTCATCTGGCCCAGAGCATTGATTGCGAGGATATTTGGAGCTGCAAGAGGCCGTGGCTCTCGGATAGCTTCTCTGATATTCGTCAGATTTACGGATTCATTCGTAATCGCTTCGCCCTGACCATAGGCATAGTCAATGAACTTCCAGGGTTCTCCATAGCGACCTCGACGGTACCGCAGTATTTCCCTTGAAACCACAGGAGTACTCTCTGCGTCCACTCCAATCGATAGTTCATAGGTACAGAGTCGCGATACCTTGGGAGTTTCTTCATCCAGACGATATTGAAAAACAAAATGAATATCACCCTCGCTTTCTCTGGAACGAACCTCCCCAAATCCCCCTCTCCTACCAAGCGCAGTTGTCACGTCTCCGATCAGACAGTCACCGAGGAAACCGAAAACGTCAAAAAGCGTGGTTTTGCCTGAGCCGTTTTCGCCCAGAACAACCGCGAGAGGACCGATATTCGTTATCTCAACGTCGCGCAGCGCTTT